>CAIYVS010000680.1 GCA_903929655.1 uncultured Bacteroidota bacterium
TACCAATGGTACAAAAACAGTGTGGCGATAGTTGGGGCGACAGGAAGTACTTATACAAGCAGTACATTGGCAACGAGTGATTTCATTAACTGCAAAATGACTACGAGCAATACGCTCTGTCCTTCGGCGACGACTGTGTCCAGCAATTCAATCACATTCACTGTTAATCCTATCCCTACTGTAAATACGGTATCCAACCAGGTAGTGTGTAACGGAGCGGCAACAAATGCTGTTAATTTTACAGGGAATACAATTGGTACTATATATAACTGGACAAATAATAATGCGACTATTGGCCTTGCTGCCAGTGGTGCTGGAAATATTGCTTCGTTCTTTGTGAACAACACGGGGTCAACGGCCAATGTATCCAACATAGTTGTTACTCCGGTTTATACTTCAGGCGGTTTAAGCTGTACGGGATCGACCCAAACATTCAGCATTACGGCTAACCCGACGCCAACAGCAAATGTTGTGGGCAACCAGACCGTATGTAATGGTGTTGCGGTGAACCCTGTAAGTTTCAGTGGGTCTGCTGTAAGTGGTACAGTTTATAACTGGACCAATAATACAGCGTCTATAGGTCTTGCAGGTAGCGGATCTGGTAATATATCTGCTTTCAATGGCGTAAATACCGGCAGTGCTCCTGTGACTGCTACTATAAGTTATACACCGGTGGCAAATGCCTGCAATGGTTCGACTCAGACATTTACAATTACTGTTAATCCAACTCCGTCTGTATCATCGCTTTCTAACCAGTCTATATGTAAAGGCGCTACATTCAGCAGCCTTAGTTTTAACGGTCCTGTGAGCGGCAGTACTTTCAACTGGACAAATAATAATACCAGCATCGGGCTGGCAGCCAGCGGAAGCAGTGCTTTGCCTTCTTTTACTGCAACAAACACAAGTAATGCGCCTGTAAATGCTACTGTAACGGTTACTGCACAGGCCAATGGTTGCAGCGGCTCTGCCCAAAGCTTTAATATAACAGTTAACCCTACACCTGTTGTTAATACGGTTTCAAATCAGACAGTGTGCAGCGGTAGCAATACGAATGGTATCAGCTTTACAGGTGCGGTGAGTGGTACTACTTATAACTGGACCAATAATACTACTTCCATTGGTCTTGCGGCGAATGGCAGCGGTAATATATCATCATTCAGTGCAAGCAATACCGGCACCTCTGCTGTAAGTGCAACTATTACTGTAACGCCTGTATTTAACGGATGCAGCGGTACTTCTCAAAACTTCAGCATAGTTGTTAACCCGACACCATCTATGACGCTGCCATCTAACCAGGTGGTATGTAATGGTGCGAATACTGCTGCTATCAGTTTTGGAGGTTCGCTTATCAGCAATACTAATTATAACTGGACGAACAATAATACGAGTATTGGTCTTGCGGGCAGCGGTATAGGAAATATTGCGGCATTTACTGCTACCAATACCACTAATAACCCGGTTACCGGAACTATCTCTGTTACTCCTGTTGCGGCAGGTTGTTTCGGAACGACACAACAGTTCTCTATATTAGTGAATCCTAGTCCGGGCCTGAACCTTCCATCTAACCAGGTGGTATGTAATGGTGCGAATACTGCTGCTATTACTTTCAGCGGTGGGGTTAGCGGAAGTACTTTCAGCTGGTCTAACAATACCAGCTCAATAGGTCTTGCGGCGAGCGGCAATGGTAATATTGCGTCTTTTACCGCGGTGAATACGGGTAGTACTCCTGTAGTTGCTACGATAAGTGTTACACCTAGTGCCAATGCATGCCAGGGTACGCAGCAGAATATGACCATTACGGTAAATCCAACGCCTGTTATTACTGTTCCATCGAACCAGGTGCTTTGCGCGGGCAGTAGTACAACAGCAATCAATTTTAGCAGTACTGTAAGCGGAACAAGCTATACATGGACCAACAGCAGTGCTTCAATAGGGCTTGCTGCCAGCGGCAGTGGTAATATTGCATCGTTTGCGGCTCTGAATGCCAGTACTTTCCCTGTAATCGGGAATATCGTCGTAACGCCTACTGCAAATGGTTGCGCTGGCTCCACAGGTTACTTAAGTGTTACTGTTAACCCGGTAGCTATCATGACAAGCAGCCTGATCGCAGCATCTATGTGTGATAATGCAAGTCAGAATTATGTGCCGGTAAGTAATATTACGGGTACTGCATTTACATGGACGAGGGCAGCGGTTGCGGGCATTACACCTGCAACAGGCAGTGGCACCGGAAGCATTACCGAGGCATTGCATAATTCAACTGCCAATCCAATAGTGGTTACATATGTTTATTCGCTTGCTTATGGTAGTTGTACAGGTACCCAAAATGTGACTGATACGATCAAGCCTACGCCTTCATTAAGCAGCAGTCTTACACCGCCTGCTATTTGTAATAACAGCTTGTTCTCTTATATACCCAGCAGTGCTACTGCCGGTGCATCTTACAGTTGGAGCAGGGCTGCAATAGCGGGCATCAGTAATCCTGCGTCTTCGGGCAGCGGCAATCCTAATGAAACACTGATCAATACAAGCGCTAATGCAATAACGGTTGTGTATGCTTATACACTTACATCCAATGGTTGTTCTAATTCCAGTCCTTATGATGTGGATGTAGCGGTTTACCAGCAACCGGGTGTAACAGGACAGGCATCTTCTGCTACAATTTGCCAGGGAGGCAGTGCTACATTCTCTATCAGCTCATCGGGTACGAATGTAAACTACCAATGGCAGGTGGATGCAGGCTCGGGCTATACTAATGTTACTAACAGTATTATTTACAGCGGTGCTAACAGCAATACTCTTCTGCTTACCAATGTGCCTTTATTCATGAACGGGTATCATTTCAAGTGTATTGTGTCTAATATATGCTCTGCTTCTGCAACTTCGACGCCTGTTACTTTAAGTATTAATGCTACGCCGGTTGTTACGACAAGTCCGGCAAATGATACGGTTTGTGAAGGCAGCAATGCGAGCTTCAGCGCGAACGGAACGGGCCCCGGCATCAGTTACCAGTGGATGGAAAACAGCGGAAGCGGTTTTGCTCCTATATCGAATGGCGGCATGTATAGCGGAGCTACGAGCCCTACACTTACGGTTAGTGGTGTCAGCTATATCATGAGCACTTACCAGTATGAATGTGTTATGAGCGGTATTTGTGTACCAGCAGCTACCAGTGCGAGTGCCAATCTAATTGTTTTCCAGAATACTATACCAACTGTAAACAATGCAGGGCCACTTAATTTCTGTAGTGGCAGCAGCGTGAGTTTGTCTACTGCTTCAGTACCCGGTTATTTTTATCAATGGCAGAACAACGGGAATAACATTCCTGCCGCCTTAACTGCAACATATGTTGCGAGCAATACGGGTGGCTATACGGTGTCTGTAACTAACACTAATGGCTGTACTGCGGTTTCTGCTCCTATTGCGGTGAACGTGAATCAGAGTCCTGCTGCTCCTATCAATAACCTTTACGGGTATAATGTTTTCTGCAGCGGTGACAGTGTAGTAATGGGAACGAATACTAATCCTGGCCTTAGCTACCAGTGGGAAAATAATAATATCGCTATAACCGGTGCTACTTCTGCAACTTATACTGCAACTGCGTCCGGTCTTTATAGTGTTATTGTGACACAAAACGCCTGCTCTGATACATCTGCACAACAGATAGTGGTGTCTTATAACTCGCCTTCTGACAGCATTATTGCTCCGGGTAATCATATAATATGCTCTAATGTAGGTTCTTACCTGCTTTCTGCGGTTGCGATTAGCGGACAGACTTATGCGTGGTACCTGAATGGTATTGCTATACCTGGTGCGTCTTCTTCGTCTTATGGTGCAGTAGCGCAGGGTTCGTATAATGTGAAGATCAACAGTACGAACGGATGTACGATTTACAGCCAATCTATCTTTGTTTCTTTGGTGGCGGCCCCTGTGCCTGTAATTACTAATGTTGGTATGACCCTGAGTACAGGTGCATTCAGCACGTATCAATGGTACCAGAACGGGGCGGCTATTGGGGGTGCTAATACATCCAGCTATGCAGTTACACAGAATGGTATTTATACTGTAAGTGTTACAGATTCTAATGGTTGTATGGGTACATCTGCCGGCGACACGATCAGTGGGTTGGGTATACATGGTGTGATCATAACAGGAAAGGATGTGAACATATATCCTAACCCGGCAAGTTCTGTGGTGCATGTTGATGCCCCGGTGAAGGTGAATGTGTCTATACTGAGCCTGGAAGGCAAGACGGTACTGGAACAGGATGATGCTCATATTATAGATATTGGCATGATTGCGAATGGGGTGTATATGATACAGGTTCGTGACGAGAATAATATTTTGCTGAAAACAGAAAGACTGGTAAAGAATAACTGGTAAACATGTTTGTTCATATTTAATTATAGTGAGGCCGTCCTTTGGGACGGCTTTGCTTTTTAGTCGTAAGTCGTAAGTTGTAAGCCGTGGGCGTGGGTTGTGAGCACAATGTCATTAAGTTAAGGA
>CAIYVS010000681.1 GCA_903929655.1 uncultured Bacteroidota bacterium
ACACGGGTTAAACTACTCACCAAAGAAAAAAGAACAAGCAAAAAATAAAAAATGATAATAAATTGTAAATAATTTACATTCGACCTGCAATTGATATATCATTACCTAAATATTATAATGATGTTCTACAGCGTTTAAAAAAACAGGATATGGGGGGCAGATGGCTACCAGAAATAGTAGAGAACCATTATTCATTTGCACAGGAAATAATTTACATTGACAAAGCCGCGATGTCAAACATCCGAGAATTAGAATTTGTAGTTGGCAAAAAAAAGGTGAAAATCCCTAAAAAAGTAATAAAGTCTACAATAAAAATATCTGATGATCAAAAAGAGATTCTGCAAAAGATTTTAAATGATGCTAAACATATCGTAATAGATTTTCCAACGGAATATGAAAAACCTATTTATAAAAAATTCAGGGTTCTGTTACCTGTTATGGAATACGCCTGCTCCTCCCATAGTGAATTAAATAATATTGGTTATATACCAATCGTATCAAAAGAAATAATTCAATATTTAAAGCTATCAAATGAACCTCAAACATTTAATTTGTTTGAAGAAAATGGTAGGATTGCCTCTATCGTTACAAATCATTTTGATAAGGAAAAAAATCATGAAAAATTTGTTTATATGCGAAAAGATTTACTTGATAGATTTATTGCTGAGAATGATTACAAACTGATTTGGTGTATATGGGGTGAAAGGGAACCTTTTTTAAATGACATAGGATTTCACCATGATTTTCACCAAAAAAATAATTTGAACTACAAAGATTTGAAATTTCAGGATGTTATCGAATATGAATAATGAACATTGCACTATTATAAGTTATGAACAATCTTTTTTGTGTTTGGGTTAGATTGCTTCGTACCTCGCAATGACGCGAGAGGAGAATAGGGATAAAGACGTACACGAGTGCGACGCAACGATGTATAATAGTGGTAATGAAGCTAGTGACCACAGCATTTTTTAAAAAAGAAGTAGTATTGCAGATAAATTGGGTGGTTTTATATGATAAAGAATTTAGAAGTGCTTTTCCCAAATCTTAAGGATAACAATAATTTTTTCCTAATGGCGGGGCCATGTGTGGTGGAAAACGAAGAGGTGGTAATGGCTACGGCGGAAAAGGTGCTGAAGATATGTGAGCGGCTGAAGATACCTTATATTTTTAAGGCTTCTTACAGGAAAGCTAACCGCACGAGGCTGGACAGCTTTACGGGCATAGGGGATGAAAACGCATTGAAGCTGCTAAAGAAGGTAAGGGATACATTTCATATTCCTGTGGTTACGGATATACATGCGGCTAATGAGGCGGCTATGGCTGCGGAGTATGTGGATGTTTTGCAGATACCTGCCTTTCTTTGTCGCCAGACGGATATACTGATAGCGGCTGCAGAAACGGGCAAGGTGGTGAATGTGAAGAAAGGGCAATTCCTGTCGCCGGAGGCTATGCAGTTTGCGGTGGATAAATTAAGGCAAAGCGGCAATGAAAAAATTATTCTTACGGACAGGGGTACTATGTTTGGCTATCACGACCTGGTGGTGGACTATAGGGCTATCCCGATCATGAAAACGATGGATGTGCCCGTGGTGCTGGATTGTACACATTCCTTGCAGCAGCCTAACCAGACAAGCGGTGTGACGGGAGGCAATCCTGCTATGATAGAGACTATAGCAAGGGCGGGTATTGCGGTGGGTGCTGATGGTTTGTTTATAGAAACACACCCTGACCCATCGAAGGCTAAGAGTGACGGTGCCAATATGCTTCGCCTGGATTTGCTGGAGGGGCTTATGGAGAAGCTGGTGAGGCTGAGGGCTGTGGTGAATGGGTTTTGATAGTAGGCAGATTTAACCGCAAAGACGCTGAGGCGCAAAGGAGAGCGTGGGATTGATAGAGAAACTGTTGAGGTTAAGGGGGGCTTCTCATGTTGTTTCAAGACTGCTTCGTTCCTGACATTGACATGTGGATTAACAAATTGATTAATAATTGTTTAAGGCTGATATGTTTTATTGTTCTTTTCCTTGATGAAAAGAACCAAAAATCAAGGCTGTATAAAGATGGCTAAAAATTTATCAGGCCGAGGATGAAAGCCGCCCAATGCTCCGTTCAGA
>CAIYVS010000682.1 GCA_903929655.1 uncultured Bacteroidota bacterium
AAACACAGCGGTCACATTATACCCTTCTGCTTGAAAAAAGCCGGTCAACCCGCTGACTTTAAACGCTCTATTTACCGCCATTGTAAAATTACATATCGCTGTATTTTTTGCGCCTATATATTTAACCTCTGGTTCTTTGGTTAGGCGTCCGATTAAGATTGTGCAGTTAATAATAATCCTCTCCTTAAAATAGATTTGTAAACATAGTCCTAAACATTGCTTGAACGTCTTCTAGGTGATTTTCCATTGTCCCCTGTGTCAGCTTCAATTGTTGTACTTTCGTTCTCCTCAGATTCTCCTCCTTGACCCACAACTTCAGCCTCAATAACTCCGTCTTGATGTAGCTGCCGAAGTACCTCCTTTTCGTCTTCAGCGTCGAAGTCGTCTTCGTCATAGTCAAAATTGTCATGCTCTTTGATAAGGTTCATATTCATCATGCCGTTTGCTGTGAGATAACCGACTGTTCTATTGAAAGACCTTGTACACGCCATTACATCAAGGAAGACATGGATAGTACTCATTTTTACATTGTCTTTAGAAGCCGGAACACATTCAAAGTCTGCTTTGCTTCCGTCACCAAAAACGATGAGAGTGTGGGCAAGAGCAACCCCCTTAGGAGTTGTAAACATTTCAATCTTTCCATGTCTGTCATTCCAAACCTCACGTTGCATCCACTCCGGCAGTGAGTCAAAAACTTTCTTGAACTCCGGCCCGTCTTCATTTGTCGAAGACACCAAAACTGTTTTCATGGTTTTGATGCCTTTGTGTTTATTAGCATATTCTTGGAGCTTAATACTCCTTCCGGCTTTCTTGACATATACCTGGGCAACTCCTTCGCCGTTTTTCGTTTTCCAAAGGTAGTCGTTCGCCGTTGTATACGGAGTTACATCGATATTACCATCGGCTGTTTTCCCGGCTGCCACCGCCTGTTGTGATTGGTTTGCTAATTGCTGATTCTTGTCACTCATTCATCTCTTCCCTTCAATTTTTATTTGATATCCAAATTTCTTAATTATGAATTCAATTGATTGCCCTCTTCTTACTCTGTCTTTAATGTGTGGATAGGGTATGTCCAGTAAATCACTCCATTGTTTCATGTTCATTGTTATGTCATTATAAGAAAGTAACTTATTATTTCTTTTATTGTTTGCCTGCTCAACGTTGGTTGCCCATCTGCAATTCTTGGGTTCGTAATTGCCATTAACATTACATCTTTCTAGTGTCAATCCTTCTTGAAAGCCATTCGTTACCGCCCAATTTAGAAACGGGATAAAATTAAGCCATTCTTCATAAATCTTTATTCCTCTACCTCCATAGTCATGGTATCGCTTATCGCTTGGTCTTAAACATCTACTTTTCATGTTTTGCCATTTTTTATACAAATTATTGTGTGCATAGCCATGTTGAAAATTGAATATTTTTGGTGCATCCACTCTATAACAACCACAACTTTTTGAATGCCCGTTAAGCAGATCGTAAATCCTAACTTTTGTTTCTTTGCCACACGAGCATCTGCAATTAAAATACCT
>CAIYVS010000683.1 GCA_903929655.1 uncultured Bacteroidota bacterium
GGAAAATGCCAAATTAAAAACCTGGTAAAAACAGGAAACCAAAGAACCCAAATAGATATCCAAACAGCCCAAAAAGGAAACCAAAAGTCCCCCAACAGGAAGAAAAGCGGAAAAAATATTTTAGCAGAGGAAAGCCAATGAAAACAACAAAAAAGCGGAAAGCAGAACTTCTCACATGCCTCCCGTCCAAAGGCGGGAACACCTTTGAAAATTTAAAATATCGTGAAAAAATTGATAAAAAATACCTTTTTGTCCTATCTTTAAATAATATAATACGGAAGAAGCAAAATGACATCGTTCCGATTCAATCCGGTCACACCTCATCCTTTACTAGCGCCATACATTGCAAAAATGTGGGTGTTCGAAAGTAGTGGTCGTCTTCCCGCCCAGGATAACAAACTGATCGTCCCCAATGCAAACTTCAAATTAACGCTAACATACCGTAACGGTCTCGTAGCCCGTATTGCAGACAAGACCTTCACACAAAGTGAAAATCAGCTAAGTTTATCAGGTCTCATCGATTCGCCCGTAATGCTCGATCCCCAGGAAGATACGCAGACCGGCACTATCATCATCGAATTCAAGCCGCTCGGGGCCTATCGTTTATTTCATTTATCCTACACCGAGGTCAAAAATCAGATAGTGGAGCTGTCAGACCTTATAGGCGACCGGATAAAAGAACTCCAAACGCAGCTTGCTGAGGCAGGTGCCTTAAACCTGAAATTGCAGCTCCTGCAGCATTTCCTGATCAAACAGTTGGAAAAAACTGCCCCTGACCCTATTTATGATTACTGCATCAACCGCATATCTGCTTCCAAAGGTCTGATAACAGTAGCAAAGCTTGAAAAAGAAACTGGCTACAGCTCGCGATGGCTTCATACAAAATTTTCGGAGCGCCTGGGTACAGGGCTCAAAAACCTTTCGGAAATAGTCCGGTTCAAACAATTTTACCAGGCATATTCCTCCGGCGCCCAATCGCAAAACTTAAAAGAACATATTTACCATTATTATCACGATCAGTCTCATTTCATCAGAGCATTTAAAAGGTTCACCGGCTTCACCCCTACCGACCTTCAAAACAGTATGAACGAACTCGCCACCAAACATTATACGAGTTGAGTTCCGATTTGTACAATACACCAGGCTACCCTGGTTCTATCTTTGCATAAAAACAAACACAAAATGGAAAAGAACAATTTTAACAGCAGTATCTCTGCAAAAATCAGCCCAAGCGAGGCAATCAAAAAAATCAGCAATGTACCGGAATGGTGGGGAATAAGCTTTACTGGAAGCGCGGAAAACCAAAATGATAAATTTATTGTAAAGATGGGCGGCGATTCTTTCTTCAACTTTACAGTAGCAGAATTGATTCCCGGCAAAAAAATTGTCTGGCTGGTTACAGATTGCAACATGCCCTGGTATGCTGATAAAAAAGAATGGTCGGATACCAGATTAATTTTTGACCTCAACGAAAATAAGGACGAAACAGAGCTGACCTTTACTCACAAAGGCCTTACCCCGGACGTTGAGTGCTACAATGACTGTGCCCCAGGCTGGACGCACTGGATCAAAACAAGCTTATTTTCCTATCTTACTACAGGGAAAGGTGTTTTTAGAGCACCCACTAAATAATTTCCTGCTGCTCAGTTTTTTCTTTGGCAAAAAAGCAAAAAAATGATGGACAAAAATTACAAAGCGGCAAATTATACAGTAGAAATTGAGCTTGCAAAATCTCCGGACGATGTTTTTAATCATGTCATTGATCTTTCAAAATGGTGGCCGGAAGAATTTGAGGGAGAAAGTATAAAACTTAATACTGAGTTTGTATTTAGAACTGGAGATACGCATTATTCAAAAAATAAAGTGATTGAATTTGTGCCAAATAAAAAAATTGTATGGCTTACAACAGAGAGCATACGCAAAACGGACAACTATGATTGGACAGGCACGAAATTTATTTTTGAATTAATACCCAGAGGTGATAATACCCTGCTCAAATTTACTTATGATGGTGTTGTTCTTGAGAATGAATCTGACAGATTAGTTCAGATATGCGACATGACCATCAAAGAGATATTCTACAAGTTTATCACTTAGGGGAAAGCGATATAAATTGTTACGACTACTATTAAAATGGTAAAGAAAGATTTCACAGCAAGCATTGAGCTCGAAAAATCCAACCATGATGTTTTCAGAGCCATCACGGGCGATGTGGCAAAATGGTGGGGCGGCAAAGACCTTGAAGGAAACAGCACAAAATTGAATGATGAATTTGTTATTCACCATCCGGGCGCACATTATTCAAAACAGAAATTAGTTGAAATTATTCCAGGTAAAAAAATCGTTTGGCTAGTTACCGAAAGCGAGCTGAGTTGGCTGGAAAAAGACAAGCATGAATGGACAAATACAAAAATTATTTTTGAGATAAGCACCAAAGGAGATAAAACTATTCTCGACTTTACACACGAAGGGCTGGTTCCTGAAAAAGAATGTTATGACAGGTGCAGGCAAGGTTGGGGTATGGTTATAAGGGAATGGCTATTCAATTATATCATTAACAGTAAAACGATATAAATCATTGACATTAAATCAAAATAAACACGGAAACGAAAAATTATCATACAATGGTGAGTCATGAATTTTCAGTTTTCATTGGCGATCAAAAAGCCTGCAAAAAATGAAACAAGCAAGTAAAGACGAGATTTGCACATAGTGGAATGAAAATCCGCGCGCTGAGCCCTGTTCTGGAGTTGTCACGGGTTCCATTCAGCCATTTTAGTAAATAATCCCCCGGCATAGCCGGGGGATTATTTACTAATCATCGTTGCTAAAATTGTTTATTGCCTTTCAACTATCAGCATTTTGGATACAATATCTCCATTGCTTTGCTGTACATTGATCATATAAACGCCTCCAATCCATTTTGAGATGTCAATATGGTAGTCGTTTCCTTCAGCATTGGGAACAAAAGTATTCACCTCTTTACCGGAAACATCATACACCCTAATCAAAGCACCACTACCCCACTGGCCACTTGACAGGGCTATAGTCACATTTTCTTGCGCAGGGTTCGGGTAGATGCTTACCGATGTATTGCCGCCGGTAGTGGATAGGTTCTTCAGATTACCATATGCATTCGCGTTATTATGTGCATTGGAAGTCCCATCTTTATAACTGAGCACAGCAACGTAAAGGCAAAAAGGACCAGGGTAAACAGGCACTGGCGGACCTGAGAAATGTGATAGACTATAAGCCGTCAGCACGCCTGTATTAGCCGTAAAGCTGTAGCTGGTACCACCAATTGAAGACAATGTACTCAACTCCGATGGGTTCAACTGGTACTGGCTTCTTCCATTCATCTCTGCGTTCAGTACAACATTCCACAAAGAGTTATAAGTAGCATATTCCTGCTGGTCGAGAGGTATTTGGGGCACCAGGTTGCTCATGGATTGCAACATCATGCCTGCTGCCTGGGGCCCATAGCGCCAGTTATAATAGCCAATCCTGGCATAATTAGTCCAATAGCTACCATCGGTCTGCAACATCGTATCTACAGAATCTAACCAGGGGTAGTAGCTATTGCTATCCAACAGGTAGTATATATTTGTACTATCCATGCATATGCCTGCTCCATAAGGATCCTGCGGGTCAACCATGGGGTCGATTGGGGATTTCAGAGCCATAAGGATATTATTGCTTTCATTGGCCATAGTTGCTTTCGATTGGCTCATAGTAGTCTCCATTCCGGTTCTGTTAGTGGTATTTTGTGCTGCTGCCTGCAAAGTAGCCACATCATTTGCAGTAAGCTGGTAATCGGTTTGCATATGGCTTATGAAATTCCCATCTCTCAGGTCATCGGGGTTTTGCTGCATCAGCGGCATAATCATGTTATACGGCAATTTCATATTGTCACCAACTGCCTCAAGTGCAGTTTGTGAAATAAATGGCGAGCCGCCGCTTAGTGTCTGATAGAGCGATTGTGGGTTTGAGCTGTTTATGATAGTATTTACCAAGGCAGTAGTATTTCCAAAATCTATTTGACTGTTATACATTGCCGATGTATTCTGTAAAGTCGTTTGAGAATTAAGGAACAGTGTTTTGTTTGCTGCAATCTGGGCCAGGGTATTAGCTGTTGTGTAGTGAGCATAGGGGCTGAAACTGGAGGGGCATGAATTGGTACCAACAGTTCCCCAGATAGACGAAAGATATAACCCTGATAAATAATCGTAGGGTTCCTCAGTTGGCAAACCAAACACGTTATAAAAATAGTCGAGACCCCAATTGGTGTTTAGAACGATATTGTGCGTAGAACCTGTAAAAGTATTTGCCGCAGGAAAAGCAGTAAAGCCCTGGGCTATGGCCAGGCCCTGCATGTATGTGAGGTTACCATCATTGGCAGAGAATATATCATCCGTATTATTTTGGAAGGCATTACACTGCACTTCCAGACCGTCAGTACCTGAAAACGATTTATTACAGCCCAGAGAGAAGGCGCCAAATGTAAGGTTGTTGCCAAAAGTATTCCTGTAAATGGTGTTATCGTGGTCATAGCCTGTATTGGCAACTACTGCCCCGAAATTATACCAGTTGGAAACAGACAAATTGGGGAATCCCACAAAGGTATTGCCTTCGAGTCTGAACAGTGGTGACCCTTGCAGGAGGTAGCCTATATTCTGGTAGCAGCCGGTGAAATCTGTTGAATGAACATCTATTACTCCCAGGCCATGCCCTACATTAAAATTGCAACGGGTAGTAGAGGTGCTGTTTGCTACAAGGATATTGACCCCTACACTGGTTGAATCAAAATCAGCCATGTCTATACTTACTGTAGGAGCCCATGATGTGGTGGTACTTTCTACCATTATACTATTTGTGAAGCCACAAAAACGTGAACGGATATAGGGTGTAAGGCACAAGCTGCCGGGAGCGCATGATGGCGATACGTAGAAGCCGGAATTATGCGCGTGAATACCTTCTCCTAAGCCTTGATTGGAAGGGTTTGTATCACGGTTCAGGAAATTGCAACTTACAAAGTTGACACCTTCTACGCCGCTTAAGTAGGCCATATTGTTCATTCGGTAAGCCGTCCCCATTGAATTGCCTTTGTAATTATTATCCAAAAGGAAAGTACAGTAGTTAAAATGGGAAATATTGGGATATAAATAGCTGCCGTGCCAGTTATCATAAACATGGAAGGTTACATCATTTTGATTATCAATAAAGCTGGAATTCCATGCCTGGATGATACCCCCTGTGGAACCAAAGGTATATGCGGGATCCGTATTGCAATTAGCCACACCAATAAGCGCATTTTCAATAACGCTTCCGCCTTCAATGGTTATCCAGCCCTGGTTGGCGGCATATTGTGGAAGCCCTGTATTACCTCGCACCTGTACACCCTGCCAGAAGGAATTATAACAATCATTGGTCAAAGTAGCCGCGTTTAAAGTGAGGTGTGCTCCGGGTTCTACAATTATTACCCCGCCCCTGGGCATATGCACGGTGCAGCCAGTGATAAAAAAGTTGGAGCCTGCTTGAATATCAATACTACCTGTGAAAGTATGATCGCTTGACCAGTTGGGCGTAGTAGAAGTGATTACGGTGGTTACAGGCACTACTGTGCCGGGCGGGTTCAGATCGCTTGACCATACAGAACGCCCGAACATCGCAGCATATATTTTGCCTTCACAGTGGTTGATCTGTAAAGTGCCGGCAGCCAGATTAGGGAAATTCTTCCCCGCCACTGCTCCCTGGTTAAAGCAGGTCCACTGTATACCATCATTTTCAAGATAACCGTCGCTATTAGTGTAATTATAAGCGGGATTATATGCGCTGAAATCGCATTTATATACGCCCACATCTGTAGACACGTACACCATATTTGCAACCTCATCATAAACAATTGCCCCGGCTGGTAATAATTGCGGCAATCCGTTCGATATGTCCACCCAGGTAGTTCCGTGATCAGGCGAGAAAACCACACGATAACGTGTATGAGGGTAACTTGACCAGATGGTGCCCGAGAGGCTCACCCAAACGTTTTCCGTATTATTGATATTGGTAGTGATGCCATTCATATGATTGCTCATTCCGGGAATGGTGGTAGAAAATGAACCCGGCACTTCAAATGCGGGGCCATAAACTGTGCTATGGCGGTACCATATGTGCTGGTAGGGAGCTGTATTTGTATTATACAATATATACCCTTCAAAATCACTATTGTTTGTATTAATAGCCATAGCAGCCCCATAATAAGGATGAGGCCAACTAATGGTATTGGGAAATCCGGTTAAGGAGCTGACATCAGAAAAACCAGGGTCAATGGTACGTTTCCTCGAAAGTGTCCGGCCTATATTGTAAAACGTTCCAAAAGCATCTGAACCTAAAGTTTCGCCTACCCCGCCAAATCCGGGATCATAGGCAATTGGGCTGCCAGACACCGTGCTAACACCCGCCAATTGTGTTGGAAGTGAAGGATAACTTTCATGAAGTACATCACCCCAGAAACTTTCATACGAATAGCCAGTGGTAGGGTATGCTGCGCTCCTGTCCACTTCACTCTCCCACGCATCGCACACCAAAAGGTTTTTCCATGGCTGGCTGAATTCCGGTTCATATGCCATCATTCCGCAGTGCATCATACCACCCATTCCGGCATCTTTTTCACTTATCATAAAATCCCAGTAAGTGCCACAGTTCAGTCCTTTGCCACTTACATCCACAGTAGCAAGATCTCCGCTTGTCACAAAATTTACACCTGTTTTCTTTTCACTTGCACCTCCGTCATCCCCCAGGTACAACCTGTCGCCTGTACCATTAGCCGCGCTGGAGTAGGCCTGAAGAGACATATCCCGTATATCTCCGTGGGTCGGGTTAGCAGAATATCTGCCTATTGCAGAAAAACCACTGGTACGGTCGTGAGCAGCGTAAGGAATATAGCCTGCATAATACATATTATTATAGTTGCCCGGAGAAACAATTAATTTATATCGGCCAGGATCTGTACCGGGCAAACAAGAATTTATTTCTGTTATCGTGTGGCTGCTGCCGGTAATATTATACTTAAACAATGCAGCGTTTTCGAAAGTATCCATTGCTGCGAAGAAAAGAGTATCACTGCCCGGAAGAGACATTGTTATTACCAGCAAACCCAATTCAATAGTGGTATTGCCGCATATATTACCTGAAAATGAGCTTGTAATATCAGTCCAGCCAGTTGATGCTATAGGGTCTGTAGCTTCCCATATACCGGTTGAAAATTTACCGGAGCCTGATATAAAAAAATGATTGGGATTAGACGGAACAAATTGAAGATCCCACCAGCCGGATGATCCCACGCTTGTAATAGCCAACCATGACCCGGTGGGAAGTGTTCTTGTATAGACCGTATTGTTGTAAAAAGCATACATTCTTGACCCTGAAGGCGTAATGAATATTTTCCCTATGCTTTCACCAGGACTTACTATAACATCTTGTGTCCATGTAACACCGCCATTAGTCGATTCCAGTATATCTGCGCCACTTGTCCCTAAAAATATATTGTTAGCATTTGTGGGATCAACTGCAATACTGTTTATATGCATACTTGGGCCGGCAAGCACACTATTATCAGTTATGCAATTCCAGCTTGCACCATCATCTGTAGATTGAAACAGGCCGCCATACGTGCCGGCAAGAATATGACCCGAAGTGCCAGGATCAGCCCAAATACAAGTAACATAACCCGCAACCTGTTGACTAAAATTATCAGGTCCAATTGCCGTCCAGTCCCCTTGATATAGGCCTCCCGAGCAAGACCCGGTTGCACTTGTTCCTTTTGCCACCGGCGACTTTACCCTTGCAGCGGCAGCAGTTATTAAAGTATTATTGTATTGCTGAAACATATTCACCCCACTCTTGTCATTTGCCCACACACGCTTTTCCCATAACTTTTTAAACTCCATGATCTGGTCCATCTCACCCCCTTCAGCAGTATCTTTCTGGTTGGCGTGGGCAACCATGCTGTCTATGATATCATACAAAGTAGCCCCCGGTTTGTTTATGAAATCGTACTTCATTAAAGATGAGGCATCCAAATGTTGCCCCCATAAATAATTGCAATTGCAGAAAGCAATGCAAAAAGCAAAAAATCTGATAAAATTTTTCATCTTGCTTTTCTTTTTGAGTGGTTAAATGATTAGATGATGTTGTATGTCTTACTTGCCTCAAATTATTGCACAATATTTTCGCGCACCTCAAAAAGTTTACAAACGGTCGATTTTTTTTTTAAACGGTAACGAAATACCTATTTTTCACCTGTTATCTTTAAACTCAAGGCGTCAGAATTAACAAATCCACAAAAGGAATGAGAATGAATTATTATATAGATATTTAGTAGGAGATAAGATGTCATTAGTTTCCTCTTAGAATTGAAATGATCAATCCCCCACTATTAAAAGTATCTAAGTTATAAATCCGACTGGTATTTTTGGAAGTTATTGACGGGCCTTTCGCGGGTACTGTTACCTAAAAAAGTATTGAAATTCATGTCGAAGATACACCCAGCTTAAGCTTGACTGAAAAAAACATCCACAATTTTGTGGTAAGGAAGTGATATCCTAACACTATCAAAACAATTTCAACTGCACACCCTTTACTTTTTTAGAAGGTGGCTCAGCTTTGCCAAACACGGTGCGGCCTCCGTATTTCCAGGATTCATTGCGTTCCTTTTCTATCAGTTGTTCAAAATTATTATTGGGTATAAAATCCTGTTCCATGCGGGCAGCGGCCTTTGAGAGGTTCTTTATAGCTTCATTTTTATCCTTGATTCCCAGCTTAGCCTTCTGCACAGCTGTTTGTAAGGTGCGGATGGTTTCATCATATACCTTAGTAGGCACAGGGAATGGATGCCCGTCTTTACCTCCGTGCGCAAATGAGAAACGCGCAGGATCATCAAAACGGGAAGGAGTGCCATGTATCACCTCGCTCACCAAAACAAGCGATTGCAGTGTACGCGGCCCGAGGCCTTCCAGCAATAAAAGCGTCTCTATGTCCTGTACATTCCTTTCATAGGCAAGGGCAAGGATAGCTCCCAGGCGTTTCATGTCTACGTCCTTGGCTTTTACATCATGATGGGATGGCATAGTCAGGTTTCGTATTTCGGGCAGTAATTTTCCTGGCTCTTCATGAGACAATTGCAATATGCCGGAGCGGGTGCTATCGGCCTTCTTATCGGTAATATTGATGATCTGCCCTTCGTTGCGGCCATAGATAAAAGTATGTGGCTCTTCCACAAAAGACTTGATCCCCGGAGAGTGCCAGTGATAACGCCGGGCCATACCATTGGCATCATTCATACCTTGCTGCACAACGGTCCACTCACCTTCGTTGCTTAGTATAAATGAATGCAGGTAGAGCTGGTAACCATCCTGTATGGCAGTATTGTCAACCTTTGCAGAGAGCTTGCTGCTCCTGATAAGTGAGTTGGCATCAAGGCCTGTTTGTTCTGCTATGCGCAATAGTTCTGCAGGTGTCTCGCGGGAATATTTTCCTTTGCCTCCGCATATATAGATACCAAATTCTTTGGAGCGTTTGTTGATCCGCCACTTCAATGCGCTCATTACAGAAGTGGTAATACCTGACGAATGCCAGTCCATACCCAACACGCAGCCCAAAGCCTGGAACCAGAAGGGATCGCTGAGCCTTTGCAATACTGCGCTCTTACCGTAGTCGGTAATAATGGCTTCTACAATGGCTTCGCCCAGCAGACCCATACGCTGGTAAAGCCAGGCAGGCACCTGGCCATAATGTAAAGGCATATCAGCATAAGCACGGCTCATCCATATCTAAATTACGAAAAAAAAACGGCTCTGCTGTATAAGAAATCAAAAGCCCTGATCGGGTGACCAGGGCTTTTTGAAATACTTGTATTATGAAGATTTTATTTTACTATTATTTCCATTTCTGCGCGCCTGTTCTTAGCCCTGCCCCAGAAGGTATGGTTAGTAGCTGCAGGGTGCCTGCTGGCAAAGCCCTTAGTGCTCATTCTGCCCGGTTCGATACCCTTAAACTCAAGATATTGTTTTACAGTTTCTGCACGGTTTTCTGAAAGCACCTGGTTGGACTTTTCTGTACCAACAATGTCAGTATTACCTTTGATCCTTAAATTGACATCTGCGTTTTCTTTCATAAACAATGCTATTGCATCCAGTTTCCTGCGTGATTCTCTTGAAAGGTTATACTTAGCAGTTTCGAAATAAACGATTTTGTAAGGTATCTCTTCATAAACTACAGTTTCCCTGGTAGTCCTGGTAGTGGTTTTTTCTTCATACTTCGAATCATCTTCAGAATGCATTCTGCGAGCCAGTTGCCTGTATTTCCATTCCCAGTCTGTTGTGTCTGTTGATGGAGTGTAATGACCACAGCAAGGCAGATGCTTGTGTTCTCTGCCCCCCAGGAAGAACCTCAGACCCAGGTTGAGCCCATAAGTGGAATTGGCACTGCTTGTTACGCCGTTCATAACAGAACTGTAAGTCCCAACTTTATCAGTAAGCTTATAATTTTGGTTATTGTCGTTACTGTTAAACGATTGAATGATGTAATAGAGGCCCATATTAAGGAATACAAAGTCCGTTAGTCTGTAAGTGATGGAAGGCTGTATCATGAAACCTAAAGTACCTTTATAAGTAACAGTGCCACTTGTACTGTTGGGATGTATGTTAAGACCTACATTTTGCCCCAGGGCATACTGTGCATTAAACCATTCCTGTGCAGTGCTATAGGTATTGCCTGAGGCATGGGCATTATAAAAAGCCTGTGTTATGATCTGGTCTGTAGGATCGGGTGTAGCCGCATTGTCAAATACTGTGACATTCTGGCCTCCAACCTGTTTAAATTTATAGATGGCCTCATAGTTGAAAGCAGCATTGCTCGTATAAGAATTCTGCATGTGCAAGCGGAATAAAAGGCCTGCATCTGCAGTAAATCCCCACCTGCGTGAAAACTGTGCCTTATATTTTAATACCAGGGGCAGCGTAAGATTAGACATGGTTACAGATTCTTTTATCTGCTTGTTTGAAGACAGCACCTGCCTGAAAACATCGTTGTTCCTGTCTGTAGAGGCATATTCCACTTTGAACTGGTCAAGATAGATATCGCCCTGCTGCCACATATACATGAGGCCCAGACCAATACCCCAATGACGTTTAGGGCCCAGGAAACATCCCACCTGTGCATCTATACCAAAAGAGGAACCATTTTTGAAACGAAGGCCGCTGATGGTATCGTTCAATGCCTGGGGATAAGCATAAGCAAAATTTACTGTATTGATATTTTCAGAAAGAAAGCCTCCTTTAAGATTCACATCGATGCACCAACGCGGTATAAGGCTATCTGCATAGAGGCGCGGATCGTTTTTAATTCTTTGAGAATAGGCTGTAAGGGCAAAGCTGCAAACTAAAAAAATGAATATTATTTTTCTCATGACCAAAATATTTTAAGGGAATTAATTTTTTACTAAAGTGCTTGTTGAAACGAGAACATGATCCCTGTATGCACTGATAATATACAAGCCAGGTGATAAGTCGTATATATGGATGCTGCATTTATTGTTGTACAAGGCTGTTTTGCTAATGGTTTTGCCGCTCACATCAGATATTTGCACTTCGCCATTTGCAGAGACCCCTGTCAATTCAACATTCACAATATCTGTAGCAGGGTTAGGATACATTTTCATTCCTTCTCCGCTGCCAGTTAGATTATTAATGTTGCTGGGCGCATTGTAATATATTTTCTGTACGCAACCTTCATGGTTTACAATTACCCAATAATATTTACCCGCAAAATCAGGATTGGAATTTATATAATCCTGGTTTACCTGGCCTGACAGGTAGGTAGAAGTGAGTGTTTGCACAGCATCATAACCCCATTGGTAACTTGTTGCCAGGTTATCAAGACAAATGAACTGGTTGTTGTAATAGATAACACTTGCGTTTACCAACACTGCACCATTTACTGTTAAGGTATCGCTGGCATAGGTCTGGCAAAGTGAACCGCTGTAATAGCTGGTAAGCGTAACAATACTGGTACCCGGATTAGTAAAGCTGATGAGGGAGTATTGGTTTCCTGAACCCACGCTCCACAAGGTTCCGTTTGAAACACTCCACAGATAATACCCACCTGTTGGAGCTGCAAAAGATGTTCCGAAGCTTAAGGGAGCATTATCTGAACAAATAGTACCACCGGCAGGTTTAATATCTATAACCGGGGTTGCCGGAGTAGGATTAACGGTAATTGTGAATACACGCTGTGTTCCGCCGCAACCATTATAGAGGGGTGTAACAGTTATGGTATCAACTATCGTTGTATTACCAGCGTTTTGAGCCTGGAAAGAAGGTATGGAACTGGATGAGCCAAAAGTACCGAGCCCTATATTACCGTTAGAACCGGTCCAGACATAGCTTTGGGCAGTACCTACAAACTGTATGGGTGCAGTAAAAATGCCGCTGCATAATGCCTGGCCGCCCACACTGTTCATTGAAGAAGATGGCTTGGCTGTGATCTTAAATGTTATTGAAATACCATTACAGCCACTGGATATGGGTGTAACCGTTACCGTATCTATAACAGGATCGGTAGCACTGGTATCATGAACAAGGAAGGATGTTATATTGCCGGTACCAAAGCCAGGCAGGCCAATTGAAGAATTGGTATTGGTCCAGACATAGGTTATGGCTGTTCCTGCAAAATTGATAGCTGTACTAAAAGTACTATCGCAGAAAGACTGGTCAGAAACGCCGCTCACTACCGGAAGGGGATTAACCGTCATTACCGCAGAATTGCTGGTGGATGTAGCTACAGTGACGCAAGGGCTGTTACTATTCAATACACAAGTCACAACATCGCCACTACTGAGATTGCCGGTAGTGTATTGGAAACTATCGGTACCTACGGGATTACCATTTACTTTCCATTGGTAAGAAGGGGCTGTGCCGCCATTGGTAATAGTGGCAGAAAATGTAACCGGCAACGATGCACATACGGTATCACCCAATGCGGAAGATATGTTTATGGTAGGTGCCGTATTTGCATTAACGGCTATTGTAAAATTTTGATTGGCGCTTCCGCAACCGCTGCTGCCGGCCACTGTAATAGTAGCATGGTAGACGTTTGCAGCCACACCGTTCGGAACGGCTAATAATACCGGTGATGAAGATAAACTTGCATTGGAGACATTGATAAATCCTGCTGACTGTGCGGCAAGATCGTAATTGACCCCGTATGTGACGGGACTACCTGTTGTAGCCGTATAAGGTAAACTTGCTATTGTTGTACCCGCACATATTAAAGGGTTTGTACCGAGCGTAATTGTCGGAACGGCTCCTATTACAATAGATGAAGTTGTGGCATTCTGGTTATTGAATGAATATACTGTTGCTGTATAGGTGCCCGGGGAAGTAGGCGTAAATGTGTTAGTAATGTTTGTACTTGGTGTAAATTTCTGAACCCTGTGATTGTCATGGTCAGATACGTAGATATTACCATTAACATCAACAAAAACGTCGCTGGGATATTGCAGGTGGGTCGAATCAGATCCTGGAGTGCCACTGCTATCACCTGCTATGGTAATACCACTTGTCGCGCCAGGTTTCCACATTTGTATACGGTTATTGTTATAGTCAGCTACATATACATTACCTGCTCCATCCACACAAACGCCGCTTGGCTGCCATAACTTATCAGCACTTGTGCCACTGATGCCGGAACTACTGCCGGCTACTGTGGTGCCGGAACTTGCACCTGGGGCCCATTTTTGTATGCGGTTATTATTTCTGTCTGCTACATAAACATTGCCGCTTGCATCTACCCAAAAACCTTCAGGACCATCTAAATTTGACGCTGCCAAACCCTGTGTTCCGCCTGCAACTATGGTGCCTGAACTAGCGCCGGGGGCCCATTTCATCACACGATTATTATTATAATCAGCCACGTATACATTACCTGAAGCATCAACAAAACCACCGTAAGGATTTTCTATTTGTGAATTAGAAGTACCGTAACCGTTGCCACCGGCAGCTATAGTACCGGATGAGGCACCGGGAGCCCATTTCTCTACCCTGAAATTATTATAGTCTGCTACATATACGTTTCCTGATGCATCGCAAAACACGCCATTTGGCAAAGCAAGATAGCTGGGTCCGCTGCCGGATGCACCATTGCTCTGTCCTGCTACGGTAACACCACTGGAAGCGCTTGTAGAACCGGCCGCCCATTTCTGTACACGGTTATTATTATGATCGGAGACATAAACATTACCTACAGTGTCCACAAAAACACCAAAAGGCCAGTTTAACTGGTTAGCAGCAACGCCTGCACCATTGCCGCCCGCTACGGTAATACCTGAAGAATGATAAACGGCATTGGTAGTTTGAACTACTACTCCGTTTTGCTTCCAAACTATCTGGGCTGCATTCAGATTACTATTAGCTGTCAAAACATCACCAACACAGTTGCCTGTGGACGATAGCGAAACAGATAATGTTTGTGCAGATACTGTGTTCTCAAAAGAACAAAATAAAAGGCACGGTAATAAATAATAAACGAAGAGACGTTTCATAAAAAAAATTTAATTCTTATAAATGTCTCTCTTCTCTCTCTGTATGTAGCTGGTAAGGTATAGAATCCTTACTTTAATATGTAGATTATTTCCAGCAGGGGTAAAAGTAGTGAAATTTAATAAGACATTGTCATTATCAACTATATTAATAAATCGATAACAAAAAAACCTATCTTTTACA
Organism: uncultured Bacteroidota bacterium; assembly: GCA_903929655.1. GTDB lineage: Bacteria > Bacteroidota > Bacteroidia > Chitinophagales > Chitinophagaceae > JABDGU01. The sequence goes on from CAIYVS010000683.1 coordinate 14,775, forward strand.
GCCTGTTGAATCTCGGCGTAAGCCTAAATTAATCCTTTCCATACATAATGAGTTTATATTCTATTACATCCACACTGAACCCATTTTAATAACATATTGTTTTTTTGTATAATCTTGATTTATTGGCTTACATTTGCGACGAAATATAACAGAATATATTACAGCGCAAATGGGAGCTATTTGGAATCAAAAAAAACCGGATATTGAAGAATTGAACCTGCAGAGCAAAAATTCGATGGCAGAATTTCTTGAAATAAAGTTCACTGAGGCCGGCACAAATTATTTAAGGGCAAGCATGCCGGTAAATCATAAGACACATCAACCCAAAGGTCTATTGCATGGTGGAGCCTCGGCTGCATTGGCCGAGACTGTGGGGAGTGTAGCCTCCTCGCTTTGCATTGACCCGGAAAAACAAATTTGTGTTGGAATGGAAATAAACTGCAACCATTTGGGAGGAATAAAACATGGTATTGTTACCGCTACAGCAGAAGCTTTGCACATGGGCAAAAGAACCCATGTATGGGATATTAAAATAAGAGATGAAAATGATAAATTAATTTGTGTAAGCAGACTTACCGTAGCAGTATTTAAGAAATAGGATTGAGATCAACTATTGTTCAGTTAACACAAATTGCTTTCGCATTGATTCAATAATATCTGCTAACTCCTGTTTCATTTTTTCACCCAGTTCACGGTCACAATCCTGGAAACGATAATAAATATTATCTAACTCTTCCGGACTCAGGAGCGTTTCGGCTGTGTGAAATAATTCCTCATTTTCAACGGCAATGTGATACAGCAGGGCTTCTGCATATTTTTCGAGTAGCTTTTGAGCCAGGACATAATCCTTTTCGTTGAGCTTCTTTTCTGCCAAATGAATCATTCCACGAAAATCGTCATGATTATCGAGCATTTCCTTGATTACGCCATCTCCTAAAAGCTCATTGCGCCTGGATAGTTCTGGAAACAATATCATCTCTTCTTTATAATGATGATACCGGTCTGCATAGGCTTTGAAAAAATGAATCAATTTCCGGATAATAACTTCATACTCCTTATCATCTTTTCCTATAAAAGACGATGCGTTACTTACAATATCTATTGCGTTCATAATCACATCGTGTTCATCATAAAGCATTTTCAGCGATTTGTTCATAATTGTTTAGTTAATTAATTCAAGGAAACTTTGTTCAAGAAAAACACGTATCATTTCTTTCCGGTAGGTACGGGAATAATAATCATTATCTACAATGCGGCACTTTCTCAGTGCTGCCGAAATTATTAATTCTTTGTCGTCGTCTATATTGCCTTCTACAATCACAGGTTTGGGATCAACGCCCCCGATAACTATCTTTATTTTGTTAGAATTGAATAAAGAAACGGCAGTAGTTAAGGATGTAAAATCAACAGCCTCGCGTGGGCGGAGTTTTTTAAAGATTGTTCTGAATACCTGGTTCAGGGGAATAATAATATAACGTATAAGTGCTGTTTTGGACAGGTTACGGGGCGCAATCCCATCGCCGGTATAAATACTTTCTAAAGGTACAATCGAGGAATTATGAAGGTCCTGAACTTCGATGCTGGTATTCAGGCTGATCAATACAGGTGCCGTATCTGAAACGAATTTTGAAAAACATGCCTTTTTCCCACCTGTAGCTATACATATATCACCGTCACATTTCAGGCAAAGGCCCACTGCTTCCCGCCACCAGGCACTCTGATTAAAAAAGGCACAACGGTTTTCGCATAAAAGATTACCGCCAATAGTTGCAGTTTTTCTTAACATGGGCGATGCTACCGCATTTGCAGCTTCTAAGAGTGCAAGAAAATTATCTGAAATGAGATCATGATGTTTTAAATCATCCAGGCGTACAAGCGAGCCTATTTTCAGAAAATCGCCGTCAATAAAAACGCTGTTCAACTCCTTAATGCCGGTAATGTCAATAAGACATTCAGAGTTGTCATTTCCCTGAAATTTATTGACAACGACATCTGTGCCACCAGCTAAATATGCAAAACTGCTGATATGCAACTGTGCAGTTTGAACAGCTTCTTCAATAGTACCAGGCCGGATAAATTGTTTTTCTGTCGTCATTATTTGCTCAATATTTTTTCTTCCACTTTGTCTTTATGTTTTATTAATGCCAAAACGTCTTCCGACATTATAGGTAATTTCGTTACCCTGATGCCTACTGCGTCAAAAATTGCATTGGCAATAGCGGGAATAACCGGATGCAGGGCACCTTCGCCACATTCTTTTGCCCCGAAAGGACCTTCCGGATCTATTGTTTCTATAATGTTAGTATGTATATCAGGGGTATCAAGCGAAGTTGGGATCTTATAATCAAGGAAATTATTATTTACCAATAATCCATTATAGTAACGCATTTCTTCACTTAAGGCCTGCCCTATGCCCATATGCCAGGAGCCTTCCAGTTGTCCTTCCACTGCCAGGGGATTCAGGGCTTTGCCGCAATCGTGTGCACCCCAGACATTCAATAGTTTTACATGTCCTGTTTTTGTATCAACCTTTACTTCGGCTACGCATGCACCAAAAGAATAAGATGGACTTAAACCTGCACCGGCGCCTTTAAAATCTCCGCCCAATTTCGGAGAAATATATTTTCCGCTAACACTTACAGCTCCCCTGTTTGCTGTAAGAATTTCTATAGCTTCCATCCATGGCAACACAACCGTCTTATCATTGCTGAAAACAGTATCATCAGAAAAGTTGAGTTCGATGGTAGCAATATGCTTTTTCCCCGAAATTGCTTCGGCTATTTCTTTCTTTAAATTCTCTGCGGCATCCTTCGCTGCATTACCGGCCATAAAAGTGACCCTGCTGGAGTAGCTTCCCAGGTCCACGGGAGTGAGCAAGGTATCTGCTGCTAAAACAAATATCTTATCCATACTGATTCCCAACACCTCTGCTACTATTATTGCAAGCATCGTGTCACTACCCTGCCCTATATCGTTTGCACCAGAGCTTACCAATACCCTGCCATCAAAATCGACTTTTAAATGCACGGTAGATTGTGGCAGCTCGTTCCAAATAATCGGTAAAGCACTACCGCTGATAAAGAAACCACACCCTACGCCCAGCCCATGCCCGTATTCTAATTTACCATGCTTATCGTCCCATTCTGATTGTACTGCCACCTTTTGTATAGACTCGCGGCTGCCATTGCTGGTGATACGGTAATGTCCAACAGTCAGTGTATTTGAATCAAGAAAATTTTTCATCCGCAAGGCTACCGGATTGATCTTTATTTTATGTGCAATATCATCTATCAATGATTCCACTGCAAAGCGGGAGTTTACTGCACCATGCCCGCGCATAGCACCGCATTGGGGCTTATTGGTATAAACACGGTAGGTCCTGAATCCGAAATTACTCAGCTTATACGGTGCCTGGAGCAATACACCGTTATAGTAGGATGTAACCACACCAAAGCTTCCGTAAGCACCACCATCAATTGCGATATCGGCATCCAAAACCTTCAGCGTACCATCATAGTCAGCCCCGAGTTTTATGGTCATTTTTGAGGGGTGACGACCATGATTTGTTAAAAATACTTCTTCGCGTGTCAGGCATACTTTCACAGATTTTCCTGTCTTGCGGGCTATGTGTGCTACGATCATTTCATGCGGAAATGGATCGCCTTTACCACCAAAACCGCCACCTACATAAAGCTTTATCACTCTAACCCTGCTCAGGGGCACCTCCATAACTTTTGCAAGGGCTCTTTGCAGGTAATGTGTTACTTGTGTTGCTGATATAAGGGTTAAGCCATTTTCATCCCAATATGCAGATGCAGCATGCGGCTCTGTGAAGCCATGACTGATCCCTTCAAAGTCAAAAGACATGGTGCTAACGACTTCTGCATCGTTCAGGCCTTGTTCCTGGTCGCCAAAACGCAATTCAGCTTTTTTGTGAATATTATTATTGAATTTTCCGTAAGAATGAATTTTTTCATGAAGCCCAATATCATTCAGGGATTCTTTGATGGTCAAAAATTCTTTAATAGGCCTGTATTTTACTTTAATCAGCTTGCATGCTTCGGCGGCAATATCTTCCGTATCAGCAGCAACAGCCGCTACAATTTCGCCGATATACCGCGTTTTTTTAATTGCCATGGCGGTTTCATCCTGGGATATGGGCAGTACCCCAAAGGTTATAGGCAGTTCGCTACCCATTGCAACATAACGGACACCCGGAAGCCTTTCTGCTTCATCAGTTTCGATGGATTCAATATAGGCATGTGCATAGGTACTACGAAGGAACTTAACGTGCAAAGCATCTTTTAATTTATAATCATCAGCATAGTCTGCCAAACCCTGTGCTTTTTTAGAGGCTTCAATATACGGACGGCCAACACCTACTGTTTTAGATACCCGGATATTATCCTTTGACGTAGTTGTTTTTCCGTTTGCAAATTCAACAATAGCTTCAATGATCTTTTTGTAACCAGTGCAGCGGCAAACATTTCCTGAGATTGCCTCCTTTATTTCACCTATGGTGGGATTGGGGTGTTTACTTACAAAATCGAGGGCTGTTATTACCATACCCGGTGTACAAAAGCCGCATTGTATGGCGCCTTTTTCCACAAATTTTTCCTGTAGCTTATGAAGCTCTCCATTTTGTGCTATGCCTTCTATTGTTGTGATTGTAGCCCCATCATACCTTAATGCGGGCGTAATGCAACTTAAAACCGGCTCATTGTTTACAAGAACTGTGCAGGCACCGCAACTACCTTGCGAACAGCCTATCTTGGTACCTGTTAATCCGATATTTTCACGAATGACAGTAGAAAGCATCTCATGTTCATTTACTAAGACCGAATGCTTTTTACCATTTACAATATATGTTACCTGTTTCATCCTGTTATCAACAATATTTTATTCTTATCATATAAAATTCAGCATCGTTTACATATTGGCACCTATGCTCTTTCCTCCGTCTACATAAATTGTTTGCCCGGTAATAAATCCTGTTTTGTCTGAGACCAGGAAAGAAACGGTGTTAGCAACATCTGATGGCTGTCCCATTGTTTTTGTGGGTTGTGCCTCAATCAGTTTCTGCAGCACTTCCTTTTCCAGTTTTTGTGTAAGGGGGGTGTCTATCAGGCCGGGAGCAACTGCATTAACGCTGATATTGTATTTGCCCAATTCGAGAGCCAGCACCCTTGAGAGGGCAACCACTCCAGCCTTCGAAGCTGAATAGTTGCTTTGCCCACGATTGCCCAGCCATGCGCGGGATGCAATATTCACGATCTTCCCAAAATTTTGCAGTTTCATAATAATAGCTGCTTCCCTGCACATGAGCCATGTTCCTTTGAGATTGACGTTAATCACTGCATCAAAATCTTCAACACTCATTTTCCATATCATATTATCCCTAATGATCCCAGCATTGTTTACAAGGGCATCTATTCTTTTATAATTGTTGATTATAGATGTGAATAGCGTCTTAACATGTTGTTCATCACAGATATTAACGTTTTGAAATTCTACAAATTCTCTTCCCAGTTCATTTTCCAGTTTCTGTCCTTCCTCAATATCTGTATCTACAGCAACAACAAAGAATCCATCACTTAGCAATCTTTTAGTAATTGCTTTCCCTATTCCTTTGGCAGCACCTGTTACAATAGCAATCTTTTTTCCAATCATTGTTTATTTACTTTATTTTTTACTGCAAGTAGTTTTGCCATAATGCTTATGGCAATTTCATCTGGGCCTTCAGCTCCTATATCAATTCCCAGAGGCATATCCACTTTTTCCAATTCAGTTATCGTGCTGATACCTGTTTCCATAAATGTTTTCTTTGTCATTTCAACTTTCCGCAGGCTGCCTATCATTCCCAGGTAGGCAAATGGTTGCTTAATGCAATAAGCAAGAATTTCCCGGTCTATCGGGTGGCTGTAAGTGAGTATGGTGATATAGGTATCCTTGTCAAAATGAAGTGTCGGCAATATTTCGGGGAAACTGCTGTTAATTTTGCTAATTCCAGGCAGGTTTATCTCATCTATATATTCCCTGCGATCATCTATGATCGTTATTTCGTAATCAAAATGGAGCGCAAGCCTTGCCAGGGCCATTCCTGTATGACCAGCACCAAATATGTATAGTTTGTTTTTATTCATTACAGGCTCAATATAGATTTCCATGCTTCCTCCACAAGACATATTCAAATCCTTCACCAGGTCATATTTTACCACAAGTGCCTTCCTCGTTTTTAAGCACTCCAGGGCCTCGGCAATTATCTTTTTTTCTATTTTACCACCTCCAATGGTTCCATAAATTTCGCCACCGGGATATACCAGCATTTTTGCACTTTTTTGACGTGGCGTAGAGCCTTTTGTATTTGTAACAATACACAGGGCAAATTCCCGTTTACATGCCTTTTCTTCTACCAGCTTTTCATAAACATTGTTCACAAAACATGTCAAATTTTATTTTTCAACCAAAATGAAGTTTATATTCTGCAGGAGAATTGATATTGAGTAAACATTTCTCGTCAGCGTCAATATCAAACCTGTTGAATTTCGCTAATACCTCTCTCAAAGTGCTTTCGTATGTCCTTAGATTTAAAACGTGTTCGATAATTTTAGAAGAAATAATAATGGGATGTCCGCCCCTATTAGCAAAAACAGGGCATACATAATCTGCTTTTTCTCTTGATTTATAGAGATCGTAAATAATCTTTTTTGTCACGAAGGGGTTATCAATATTTTGAATAAAACAGTACGATAATTTATTTTCAGCCGCCAATCCAAGTTGCAGCGAGTATATCCGGCCTTTCTCTGTAAAGCTATTTTTGATGATCTTTATTTCTCCCTGATTGGCTTTATTTGCAGGCAAATCAATTTTTGCATTTAGTACAACTACTATTTTATATATCCCTGCTTCATGGTATATCCTGATTATATGCTGCAAAAAATTTTCACCATTTAAATATGGCAAAAGGGCCTTGTGAGCCCCCATTCTTTGTGATATACCTCCGGCCAGAATAATACAAGCTGTTTCTTTGCTAATTACCGGACTGTACATCTTTATAATAAATTATGTTATGCAAAACCTCCTCAATTATAACATATATATAAGTAAATAAGGCTGATATAAATCATCTAATAGTGTGACCAGAATCATACTTATTAAGTGCGAAAAGTCGGAAGTTGGGATACGTTTCTTTTACAATAGACACTACTATTGATTCACAAGGAGAAATGAAAAACATAAACTGATGAAACAAGCAGCCCCACGCTTGATAGAACTTGTAGAAGAATGCAAATCGCTCGCATTCGATCTGAACTTCTCGTATGCCAAAGAATGGAAAAAACAATCACCCGACAGATTATTGGTTGGCTACTTACCTATTTATGTTCCCAGGCAAATTATGCATGCTGCAAACGCGCTGCCGGTAGGAATAATGGGTGTAGGCGACCGTAAACAAATAATAAAAGGCGATGCATATTACCAATCATATATCTGCCATTTACCACGGGGCATCATAGAAATGGCCCTCGATCATAACCTGGACGATTTTGACGGTTTTCTTTTCCCTTCTATCTGTGATTGCGTGCGCAACCTGTCAGGGATGTTTAAATTGGTTCATAAGGGCAAGTTCACCAGGTATTTTGATTACCCGCAGAATTTTGATGAGCATATAGGTGGTACATTTTACAGGGAACTGCTGGAGACCATCATCAATGATATGCATCTGTTAAATGGGGTGAACATCAGTATAGAAGCCTTAAACCGCTCTATTTCATTATATAACAAAAACAGGAAGCTTGTTGAGACTATTTATAACATCAGGCAGGATTATCCATGGCGTTTATCCGCCACCGATGTATATCATATTATAAGGGCCGGGATGGTAATAAACGTGGAAAAGCACAATGAGATACTGGAAGAAGTGATCAGGTATATTGAAGAGGACTATGGCGAGCCAATGGATAATATCAGGGTTATAATATCTGGCTCATTTTGCGAGCAACCACCTATAGGGCTCATCAAATCTATAGAAATGGCAGGTTGTTATATTATAGATGATGATTTTATGCTGGGCAGCCGCTGGATACAGGACGACATAAATGGAACTACGGAGGATCCGCTGAATGAATTAGTTATATCATTCCTTACAAAAAGCACAGCATCTTCAGCAATATATGACGTTGGCAATCCAAGAAGCGCAAGATTAGTGCAATTGGTAAAAAGAAGAAATGCCGATGGTGTTATATTCTGTGCTGCCAGCTTTTGTGACCCGGCGCTGCTTGACAGACCTGAATTGCAAAAAGCCTGTGATGCTGAAGGAATAGCTCATATCAATTTCCAGTTTCATGAGAATACAGGGCAATTCAAAGTAATAAAAGAACAGGCAGGTACTTTTTCAGATTCCATTAAACTATGGGTTTAAAAACAAATGTGATATATAATTCCAAAAATCAACCAGAACGAACATGAGTAATCCCAAAGAAGCAATAAAAGAAAATAGCATGATCATTCAGAAGGAGATGCTTGGCAATCTTTTTACTGAATTAAGTACAGCTAAAGAAAACGGGAAGAAGGTAGTATACACATTTGTGCCCGGCAACCTGACTGAATTGATACTGGCATTAGATATGCTACCTGTATATCCTGAAATTAATGCCTTACAATCGGGCATGCGGAAAAAATCCGGCTCCTACATTAAAGATGCAGAAAAAATGGGCTTTTCCGAGGATGTATGTACTTATGTGAAGTGCGATATAGGCATGATGCTTAGCGGCAATATAGGCCCTACCGGTGAAAAACTTCCCGACCCTGATCTTTTATTGTTAAGTTATACAGGTTGTTTTACATTCCTGAAATGGTTTGAAAACCTGGAAAGATTATACCCAGGTGTTGAAATAGCCATGCTACATACACCCTACCAGGAAGATGGCACCATCACGCAAGACCAGGTGAACTATATGGTAAAACAACTGAAGGAAGATGTGATACCTAAGATGGAAAAAGTGGCTGGTAAAAAACTGGACTATGACAGGCTTTCCAAAATGCTGGAGAACTCTGCCAAAGCAGAAGACTTATGGGTGAAAGTGTTACAGACAGCTAAAAACAGACCTTCTCCAATCGACTCTTATTTCGCCGGTGTTTACTATATGGGGCCTTTGTTCACGGCATTCCGTGGAAGTGAAAAGGCCGTAGAATACTACCAGGAATTATATAATGAAGTCACAGAAAGACTTAAGCAAGGTTTATTGCCTGTAACACCAGAAGGCGAAATGAAGGAAGAACGTTTTCGCCTGGTAGTTGAGGGACCACCCAACTGGACCAATTTCAGGGAGTTCTGGAAAATATTTTATGATATGGGGGCTGTAATTGTAGCTTCTACATATACCAAAGTGGGAGGCGTTTATGACCAGGGATTCAGGCATGAGCCTGATAAGCCACTGGAAAGCCTTGCCAAGTATTGTATGGGCTGTTATACCAACCTTAACCTCCCTCAAAGGGTTGACCTGCTGGAGTATTACATTAAAGAATATAAAGCAGATGGCTTTTTGATCAATTCCATTAAAAGCTGTAATTCATTCTCTGCAGGCCAATTGCTGATGATGAGAGAAATAGAACAAAGATGCGGCGTTCCGGTAGGATTTATAGAGAGTGATCTTGTAGACCCAAGGTACTTCTCATATGCAAATATTAAAAACCGTCTTGAATCCTACTTCCAGATGCTGGGACAAAGGAAAGTGATCATGGCACAGGAAGAAGCACAAGTATAAATTATTACTGTAAAAAAATAAACAGCATGAGTAAGTATTACTTAGGTATCGATCTCGGATCAACCACATCAAAAGCAGTAATCATAAATGAGCAGGATGAAATAATAGGTCGTGGTATTACGAATACGCGTGCCAACTATTCAGTAGCTGCAGATATAGCCCGGATGGAAGCTATATATAATGCCCGCTTTTCCATCCTGAAAAAAAATCTGAGTAAAGAAATTGAATTAAAACCGCAGTATAAAAGGTACCTGGCCGACCTTGAAAATATTTTCCAATACGAACAGTTTAAAGTCCGTATAGACAAGTTGGGGGATGAATTACTCAAATCGTGTATTATCAATTTTCAGGGGGAAAAGCAAAATACGCTCCTTGAACATTTAAGAATGATACGGAAGATCATTAAGCCAAAGATCAAGAATGAATATATCTATGGCAATCTTGGTGCAAAAAATCAGTTTTTCCGGGACATTGTATCTGAAAAATATAATGAAGAAGTAAACAAATTCGACATTTCACTTTTCGAACCCCTGATGACGATCTGGGACAAAAGCATCACAGCCGCAGAAAATGAAATAGTGAACTTTGACTTTGAGGCCTTAATAAAGCAGGCAATAGACCTTCTGAAAGAAAAATACCATAACCTGCCTGATAATCCCGAAGACATCCCCATTGGCAGTGGCACTGATTTTGACAGTGAAATGTATTTACTGAAAGGAGATTTTCACAATGTTTCCGAATCGCTTCGCGACAGGATATATGAGGTAGCCAACCTGGAATTTAATATTGCCAATATGACCGGCACAGGCTACGGAAGAGCTTTATTGCCGTTCCCCGAAGATTGCATACGTTCTGAAATATTGTGTCATGCTTTTGGTGCTCACGCAGTTTTTCCTGATACACGTACAGTATTAGATATTGGAGGCCAGGATACAAAGGCTATACAGGTTGATAAATATGGATTGGTAACCAGTTTCCAGATGAATGACCGTTGTGCAGCAGGCTGCGGACGCTATCTGGGTTATATAGCAGATGAGATGAGTATCTCTATAAATGAGCTTGGACCAATGGCGATGAAAGCCGAAAAAGAAGTACCTATTTGCTCTACCTGTACCGTATTTGCAGGGGCTGAATTACGTGAGCTTACCAATCTTGGTGAAAAACGGGAAGACATTCTGGGAGGATTGCATAAAGCTATTATCATGCGCGCCATGTCACTGATCGCCCGTTCCGGTGGGGTTTTTAATGAATTCACTTTTACAGGTGGTGTGGCAAGAAACCAGGCAGTAATAAAATATCTGGCACAACTGGTAAGAGAAAACTACGGCAATGACATCAAAATCAATATCCATACAGATTCCATTTTTATGGGTGCATTAGGTGGTGCGATGTTTGCAAGAAGAAACTTAAATGTGGACCTGCCAAGTGCAAAAAAAGCAAGAGCACAGGCATTATAAATTATTGAACTGAATTTTAAAAGCACAGTCGAGATGATATACACAATGGGGATTGACATAGGAAGTAATTTTATCAAGCTGGTATTGATGGAATATTCCGAAAATTCTAAGATTGTTGACAAGCATACTGAAAAAATCAGGAAACGTAACCCAACACAGGTTGCCGATGAGATGGTGCAGCTGATGCTTGATAAACATGGATTGAAATATGAAAACATCGCCTACCTGGCATCAACCGGAGAAGGAGACCTGGTGAAAAGAAAAAGAGGGCATTTCTACGGAATGACAACTCATTCTCGCGGCGCACATTTCTTTTACCCGGAAGCCAGAACCGTTGTTGATCTTGGTGCATTATATGTGCGTACCATCCGTATTAACCAGGATGCACGTGTGGAGGATTATAAGATGACAGGACAATGCGCTTCAGGCTCTGGTCAGTTCTTGGAAAACATTTCCCGTTACCTGGGCTTGAGTATTGATGAAGTTGGCGAAATATCGCTGCAATCCGGCAACCCGGAAGTATCATCTGGTATTTGCGCAGTATTGGCAGAAACGGACGTTATCAATATGGTTTCCAGGGGCATTAAAACTCCCGATATCATCAAAGGTATACACCTGTCAATTGCTTCACGTATCATAAAATTACTTGGCTCATTAAAAGCGGAATCTCCTATAGTGTTGACAGGCGGCATGGCCCTTAATAAAGGAATGATCCAGGCTATTGAAGAAACATTAAAAGAAGGAAGTAAAAATTTCATTATAAAGGCACATCCTGATTCTATATATGCCGGGGCCATTGGCGCTGCATTGTGGGGAGGTTATCGCCATTATAAACTATTGGAAAAACAGGCAGTTGCAATTTAACGCAATGCTCGTAGCCGGAAGAAGTATAAGAATATCTGATCATTGAAATAATAATATCTCTAAATAACGCCATAATGTTATGATGGAAGCAGCAATAAAGGATCGGCAGGAAACTGCAATTCATGAATTGGACTATCTTTTCAAACCCCGGTCCATAGCTATTATTGGCGCTTCTGCAAAGGACCTATCTATCGGCAATGTTATCATTAAAAACCTCTTACATTATGGATATACAGGGGATATCTACCCTATCAATCCC
>CAIYVS010000684.1 GCA_903929655.1 uncultured Bacteroidota bacterium
ATAAATACTCCAATTGGATTGCCATTATTGTCATAAGTGTACTGTGGTGTCATAAATAAGAAGTTCTGCCTGACAAATAATCTATCACTACAAAGATAGATGAATTAATCAATATGGATGTTGCTTATAGAATATACCAAAAATAATTCTATTGCCTGATTTTGTTAAAATGGATATTGTACTGAATTGTACTATATTTAATCATTGGTTATGAAGATCGGGTTCATAGGAAGAGAGGAGTATCATATTTTGGCACAGCTTCTACCATGTTTTGGTGAGATTGCTTCGTTCCTCGCAATGACGCGAGTGTATTATAAATTATAGAATAAAAGTCCGCTTTTAGGATAAAAACCTAACGCAAAATGATCAAAACAATTAGTATTTCTGTTCTTCCTTCGGAGGCTGTTTCTGACAGTGCTGTTTTAAAATATGCTGCTTTAGAAGCAGATATACATGCCAAAAGGATATCCGGCTATAAAATTCAAAAACGATCTATTGATGCACGTTCCAGGCAGGCGCGGGTTGTGTTGCAATTGCAGGTTTTTATTAATGAAAATGTAGTTGAAACGCCTGTATTCGATCCTGAGTTTAAAGATGTGAGAAACGCTCCACATATGGTGATTGTGGGCTCGGGCCCCGCAGGTTTATTTGCTGCTTTAAAACTGATATGCCTGGGGATCAAACCTATTATCATTGAGCGGGGAAAGGATGTACGCAGCCGGCGCCGTGACCTTGCTGCTATTAATAAAGAAGGGCTTGTTAATCCTGAATCCAATTATTGTTTTGGGGAGGGTGGGGCAGGTACCTACAGCGATGGTAAGTTATATACGCGTTCTACCAAGCGTGGGAATGTGCAAAGGATACTACAGTTGTTTACTTATTTTGGTGCTGATGCAGAGATATTGTTTGATGCACATCCGCATATAGGTACTAATAAGTTACCTAATATTATCAGTGCTTTACGTAAACAAATTATGGATTGTGGCGGGGAGGTATTGTTTGAGAATAAGCTCATAGATATTTTTATAGAGGGAGATACCATTAAAGGGATCAAAACATCTGTAGGCGAGACCATAAAGTGCAATGCGGTGATATTGGCTACAGGGCATTCTGCGCGAGATATTTTTACTTTACTGCATAATAAAAATATTGAGATAGAAGCGAAATCTTTTGCTTTGGGCGTAAGGATAGAGCATCCGCAGCAATTGGTGGACCAGGTCCAATACCATTGCCTTATTCGGGATGAATTTCTTCCGCCCGCAAGTTATTCGCTGGTGAGCCAGGAGAATGGAAGAGGCGTGTTCTCTTTTTGCATGTGCCCAGGTGGTATTATTGCTCCCGCTGCAACAGCTCCGGGTGAAATTGTAGTAAACGGCTGGTCGCCTTCAAAAAGAAATAATCCATTTGCCAATTCGGGTACTGTGGTGACTGTGGATGGAAAAGATTTTGCGGCTTATGGGTTTAGGGGGCCATTGGCTGCTATGCAATACCAACAGATGGTAGAGCAAAGGGCTTTTAGTGTTGGCGGCGGAAGGCTTGTTGCGCCTGCGCAACGACTGGTAGATTTTGCTGAGGGCAAGGTATCGTCTACATTGCCTGATTGTTCTTATATACCCGGTATTTGCAGCGCATCTATGAAAGATGTTTTGCCAAAAGAAGTACATGAGGCATTGAAGCGTACTATGATAAGTTTTGGTAAAAAGATGAAGGGCTATTATACAAATGAAGCGGTATTGGTAGCAACGGAATCGCGCACCAGTTCTCCCGTACGTATTCCAAGAGACAAGGAAAGTTTAGAACATCCTCAAATAAAAGGTTTGTATCCGTGTGGAGAAGGGGCAGGGTATGCAGGCGGTATTATTTCTGCAGCAATTGATGGCGAAAGGTGTGCGGAAATGGCTGCCAGGTATTTGTAATTGCCTGTTCCCGGCTATACTACGATACAATATATATATGAAGAATACGTTTGTATTTAATGCTATCCTATATTAAGCGACATAAATACCTGTTTCTAATTGCAATCTTGTTGTTTGTAATATCATGCAAAAAGAATAATTCTTCTGCGCCTGTTGCAAAAGGTAATTATATGCTGGATACCCTGGTTCCTTATGGAACAGACCCTGCGCAGACTGCTAACGTTTACTTGCCTGTCAAACAGGTTTTTTCACAAAGCCCTGTTATCTTAATGGTGCATGGGGGAGGATGGGTGAGAGGTCAGGCGCCTGCCTTCGGAGGATCTGATATGTATGATTTTTTTACGGAGAACGGTTATGCTATCGTGGACATGAATTACAGGCTTGCAAATGCTTTTACTTATCCCGCACAGTTAAATGATATTGACCTGTTGCTGAATTTTATGGACAAGCAGGCCAGTGCCTGGCATATTGATGCCAGCCGTATCTGTATTTTCGGGCAGAGTTCCGGGGCGCATTTATCGCTGTTATATGCTTATGGATGGAATAGTAAAGGAAAGATAAAGGTAGTGATCGACGCTTTCGGGCCTACAGATCTTCCTGACAGCAGTGTTTTAACAGACCACCTTGTAGCAGATTTGACTACATTTATAGGTGTGTCTTACCAGGCAAATCCACAACTGTGGAAGGCGGCCAGTCCTATATTTCATATGGGGGGAGCTGTGCCGACTATCATATACCAGGGAACAATTGATTCGACGGTTCATCCTATACAGTCTGATATGTTAAATGATTCATTGGAGGCCAATGGAATTCCTCATCAGTATTATCGCTGGCTGGGTCTCGGACATGGATGGAGCGAGTATTACTGGAATCAAAGCCAAAGGAGTGTTCTCCTTTTTTTAGGAACCTATTTATAAATATCCGGTGATATAGGAGCTTAGGAACGATAACAAAATAAAGCGTACCAATTTAACTGTTCTTTTCCATTTTTGCTAGGTTGCAAAAGTCTTAAAAAAGGAGGCACCTTTTCAGGCGCCTCCTTTTTTTTCTTTAATTGAGCAGATCTATTCTTTTACAAATTTTGTAATTGTTTTGTTTCCTGGCGTTGATATTTCTACCAGGTAATTACCTGCAGGCAGCATAGCTACAGAGCAACTGTTTTGAGCGTTATTGAGGACGCCTGATGTTATGAGTTGTCCGTTCATGTTTAGTATCCTGTAAGTGCTGTTGCGTGTGTCATTAAGCCTGATGTTTAAAGTGGTATGTGCAATAGTGGGATAAACACTGATACCGCTGCTGCCATCTGCATATAATGGCCCGGAAGTATAGTAGGTCTCGTTACCTGTATTCACGATCCTAACCTGGTAAGTTGCTGTGCCATCAGGTTGTGAAGGATCGATAAAGGAATAAGGGAGCATTGCGTTGCTTTGGACGTTTACTGATTGGATAAGTGTATAATCTGCGCCGTTTACACTTTTGAGTACCTGGAATGTGTAGCTGCCCGGATTGTTTACAGACCCGTTCCACCTGAGTGTGACACTGCCACTATTATTGTTGAGTGTGAGATCATTGATGGCGAATTCTTTATCTGCGGTAAATGATACCATGCCATTGCCTGCGATGCCTGAAGCATTTGCGTTCAGGACATTCAAGACAAAAGCAGGCATGGATTTTTGGTTCCAGGTGAGCCTGACAATGCCATTGGCGTCTACCCTTATTTCTTTCATCATTTCGCCTCCTCCCTGTTGGGAATAGAAGGATATGTCTGAACCGGGAACACAGCCTCTTACATCATATATGGTTGCTCCTTCTGCCTCGAAACATTTTACCTGCAGAGGGTTGGCATCCCCGGCAAAGGTGTATTGCGTACTGCATAGCAGTGTGGCGAAACTGAATAACAAGATATTTTTTTTCATAAGAATTATTTTAAGTTTTTATAAAATTTTAGTGTCCACCTTTTGGCAATGGCACCCCAATTAATATTTGTAAAAGCGGTACGGTTTTCATCGTTTCGCAGTTGGTACAGGCTATAAGAGCTAAGTCGATGTTTCTTCTTTGAAGGTCATTATAACCAAATAAATACGTTGGCAGATTAATTGCATTTGTAGCATAATTATCAGGGGCATTAACATAGAACAAACCATTCATTGTCGGGTCGCTCGGGTCTTCTGTAGCATCGACGAAATCATCAAAATAACCCGCAGGCATGCCTCCGGGCTGTCTAAAATTTTCACCTGTTAAAAAGGCTGATACATTTACCACATTTTCAGGATTAGGCGGATTGGGATAATTCAGAGGATCTGCTTTAGAAACAAATCTTTCATCTATTTGACCTTGTGTAAAATCGGGTGGTATAGCCCAATATTTTGCCGAAACACCGTAGCCTATAGGGTGAACGTGTGTAAATATAGTCTTGGTTTCACCGTTATGGCAACCCTGACATGAATTTAATGAAACCTGTTGCCTTAATAGTTTATATTGAGGGTCGCCGGAAACAGGATAACTTGAGGCATAACTTGTGTAGTTAGCATCGTTAGAATTCCAATTTAAGTCGATGTAATGTAAGAACTCATAATCAACTCTTGCACCGCCTGATAAGAGTGGCTGACCGGCCCATGTGACAGGTATGTTTATATTGCCTGCAATGATATCGGCTATGTTTGCAGGCGAATTAAATATCCAATCCATGAGATTATCCTGGTCGGCGGTATTAAACGGAATATTAGGAGGATTAATCGGGAAAAATGGGAAATTTACATCTGTGTTAGCGGGACCAATTACAGCAGTTGTATTATTGATGGCGTTAGCAGAATTGAGAGGTGTATTGGTCAAGGGGACTTGTTGGAAAAACCCGGTTTTATCCAGTTCAAATTGTCTGAATTCCCAGTCAGAAGTTTCCCAATCAGGGACTGATATTGGAGAACCAAGATCATTTATCCGTTCATTTGATCTTATCCTGTTTATGGCGCTTTTATTTGGTTTGCCAGGGGCGGCACCCATATTGGTTACAGTGGTTGTAATACTCTCTAAGGCGGCATTATATGATGCGCTTGGGAAAGAGTATGAGCTTAATTTAACCCATTTATTTGCAAAATTAACCACATCGCATAAGTTGTCCTGAACATTACCGTATTCAAATATAATATTCATGCCTTTCCAGTCTAAGAAATTTACTCCTGGTAATTTTTCATTTCCAATCTGCAGTGGTGGCATACCAGTTATAAATCCATTATTGCCTAATCCTAAAGGTCCGGGTAGATCGCCAACAATTGGGTCTATTAATGTGAAAATAAAGCGGGTTTCGCCCGGATTACTTATAGAAGATGAGTAAACACTATTTCCGAGAAGGTCTAAACGATTAACTATGGCAGTCAATTTAAACGGGGCATATTCGAGGAGCTTGTCTTCTGAGGCCATATTCCATAAATCCTGCCAATTATCCGGAGTTACCGAAGCTAAGTCAGGAGCAACGCCAATTTTCACAAGCCAGGGTGCAATTACATTAGCTACAAAATTGACCCTGCTGTTTATAGTCTGGCTATTTACAACTACGGGGTTTACATAATTTTGGAACCATGATACAAGCAAATCTTTGGCAGTTACTGCACCGCCTGTCATGTTTTTTATCATTGTGCCAAAAGTCCAGTTACCTGTAGGATTTCCTACTCCTGTAACGGCATTAAATGTTCTTGCAGGATCTTCTACAACCGACAGGTCGGTAATAAAGAGCGACTGTTGGTTGATTATTGGTGGAAGACCACAAGGTGATTCCATATCAGCAGCTTCTGGTGAAAGGATTAGGGGGCTTAGTGGCACTCGCGCGAAACTATTGAAGGCCGCAGCATTAAAGGTTATCTGCTCTGCCAGTTGTTTGGGTAATATTTGCTTACCCAAGTGCCCCGCAAATGTAAGAAAGGGAACCCCTTGTTGTATTGCCTTTTTATTTATAGCTTGTATGCGTGTATTGATGGCATTTGCAAAAGCTGAAGGATCTTCATTGACCGTGCCTGTGTAAATACCGTCCCCGGAAACAGGGTCGCCATTTGTACCATCATCATATAATGTAATGGTATTTTGTCCCAAATACACAGGTAGTTGTAAAGGTAATTTCTGTTGCGGGAATTGCTTGTATTGAATTTGTATCATCAAACTATTCCCATTTATAGGTTTTTTAAGTTGTTGCACCCAAATATTACTAACGAGGGGCGGGCTTTGTTCAAAACTATTTAGTAAAGACGGCGGCGGTGTTGGCGGAGCCCAATAGATGGATATTACTGCAATGAAACATACGCTAAGCAGTAATAACAGCATTTTTTTTTTCTTGTTCATGATGTTTTGTTTAAGAGTTTTAAAAATGTTTTACACATTAATATATACTTATAGCATTTTCTATTTGCTACAAAAAGCATATTTTATGTATGTAATTTTGTTAAGCTGTAAAGCTTGCAAAGGTATATTTGCTATGTAAGTAAAAAAGAATATATTTTATTCTCAATAGGAATATTTTATTCTCAGGAGGAATATTTAAGGAAGGATAACAAAATAAAGTCAATCAATTTAACTGTTCTTTTAACTTCGTTGTCAATTATTTTTCATTTGTCTCAGTGAGGCTATGCGTTCCATTTCTGCTAGGTTCCAAAAGTCTTTAAATAGGGTACTATTCGCAGATTTTGCGCCTTGCATAAAAGAAAAATAACTATTTAACTTATTAGACTTTATTTTGTCAATGTTCCTTAGTTGGCACTGATAAACAAAGGCAACGCAATATTAAATTCGGATCCATTGCCTGGAGCGCTGTTGAACCAAATCCTGCCGTTTTGAAGTTCTATGAATTCTTTACAAAGCAGCAAGCCTAAGCCCATGCCTTTTTCGTTCGTGGTACCGTAAGTAGATTTTGACTTTAAGGTAAACAATTCCTTTTGCTGTAGTTCAGAAATACCAATGCCATTATCTTTAATAGAGAGTTCTGCTTCTGTGCCTTTTCTTTTTACAGAAATAGATATGATGCCACCGGGCTTGGTAAACTTAATTGAATTATTTACAAGATTGCGTACCACCAACTCCAACATATCATGGTCTCCAACTACATCCAGTGTCTGGACATTGTTATATGATATCTGAATTCCTTTTTTGGCTGCAATGGATTTTTGAAATTCGAGAGCCTGGCTTATGGTGTTGTCCAGGTTCATAGGTTTTAACTGCACTTTTACACCCTGCATCTGGGCTTTTGACCATGAGAGGAGGTTTAAAAGCATATCAGAGGTGTTTTTGGTAAGGTCGAGGAGTTCTCTTTTCATCATCTCCTTGTCATTCTCGTCAATATCCTGTTCATTTAACAATTCCAGGTAGCCTTGAATGGAATTGAGGGGGCTGCGAAGATCATGAGATATAATTGAAAAGAGTTTGTCCTTTTCTTCGTTCAAGTGTTCTAATTGCTGGTTCTGGGCAAGGATCTGCAGGTTTTGTTTTTCAATAGCGTCGGATCTTTCTTCCGCAAGATGTTTTTCTGATTCGTAGTTTTTGCGTAAATAATTGGTAATGAAAAACACAAAAACAATAGTAACAATATAGGTTGCTCCAATATCGGTCAGCCTGTTTGTGTTGCTGGTGTAGGTGAAATGGATCCAGGGGGCTTTATAATATTCGCATACCATGAGGAATGTGCCGGCGAGTATATGGAGCGAGAGCCATAATCCAAAATATTTTCCACGAGTGAGGGAAAAGAGTAAAAGGAAGGTTATGATAAAATAGAAAAGGGCTGGCCCCTGGCTGCCTGAATTATAGCAGAAAGTAAAGCCCAGAATAAGATAGGAGACCAGTGCATATACAAAAACTCCTTTTTGATATTTTTTATTAAAACGGGACTGGTAGTAAAAATAGGATTGGATGATGAGGGCTGTGAGGACAATAATATTTTGTTCGGACAGGTTGATGAAATAATTTACTGGCAGCGCCATGAGAAGCATGAGCAGTGTAATAACGCTTACGGCATTAAATGCCCTGTTCTCAATAGAAAATTCTACGGGGTCACCAAAGAGCTTATTCCAGAAATTTTGAGCTTTAATATTATTTGGAGTGCCTTCCATCAAGTCGCAATAATTATCCCCCTCGCTATATTTTTAACAAATATAATATTATTAACAAGATAAGGGTATAATTTATAGGCTATTATACTATTTTACATTTCTTTTAAGAATCAGGTCAATACCTGGAGATAGGTATTGACCTGTAAAACAAAGAAATTAATTAGCGTTAACAGCTTTTTGCACCAATTCTGCGGCTTCACTTAGAAGTATAGCAGATTGAACCTTAAGGCCTGAGTTTACAATCAGGTCTTTAGCTACTTCTGCATTGGTACCTTGCAAACGTACTATAATAGGAATGTTGATGGTACCCATATTTTTATATGCGTCTATCACGCCTGCTGCAACACGGTCGCAACGAACGATGCCGCCGAATATATTTATTAGAATGGCTTTTACATTCGGGTCTTTCATAATAATGCGGAAGCCGGCTTCTACTGTTTGTGCATTTGCAGATCCACCTACGTCCAGGAAGTTTGCA
This sequence comes from uncultured Bacteroidota bacterium, assembly GCA_903929655.1. Lineage (GTDB taxonomy): Bacteria > Bacteroidota > Bacteroidia > Chitinophagales > Chitinophagaceae > JABDGU01. The sequence continues at coordinate 8,481 of CAIYVS010000684.1, forward strand.
GGCTCACCACCGGCAAGTTTAATCATATCCATAGTTGCCATAGCAAGACCTGCGCCATTTACCATGCAGCCTACGTTGCCGTCCAGCTTTACATAATTAAGGTTGTGCTCTCCTGCTTCTACTTCTGTAGGGTCTTCTTCGCTTTTATCACGCATATCTGCAAGATCCTGATGGCGTATGAGTGCATTATCGTCGATGTTCATTTTGCAATCAACTGCTATTACCTTATCGTCGGCTGATTTGAATAATGGGTTGATCTCAAGCATAGAGCAATCCAGGCCTATATAAGCATTATAGAGGTTGGTCACGAATTTCACCATGTTCTTGAATGCGGTGCCGCTTAAACCAAAATTAAATGCAATGTTGCGTGCCTGGAAGGGTAGTAAGGGCATATTGGGGTGAACCCATTCTTTATATATTTTTTCGGGAGTCTTGTGTGCTACTTCTTCTATGTCCATACCGCCTTCTGTGCTGTACATGATGACATTTTGTTTCTTAGCCCTGTCCAGCAATACCGATAGGTAAAATTCTTTACGTTCAGAGGGGCCGTCATAATACATGTCTTGTGCTACAAGTATTTTATTCACTCTTTTCCCTGCAGCACCTGTCTGTATGGTAACAAGGGTATTGCCAAGGATATTTTTTGCAACACGTTCTGCATCTTCTGCACTTTTCACTACGGCTACACCGCTTTGATCGGGTACTTCTTTTATACGTCCTTTACCGCGTCCGCCTGCATGAATCTGGGCCTTAATAACTACGAATTTTGTTCCTGTATCGCTTGCTATTTGTTTGTAAGCTTTTACTGCGTCGTCAGAATTATTTACTGCTATGCCTTCCTGGGTTGGTACACTATAACGTTTCAGTAATTCTTTGGCTTGATATTCATGCAAATTCATGTGCGGAAAAATTTTCGCAAAGATAGTTTATTAATGGGTTAATGTGCAAATTTGAAGATGAGCAAATTATATATCAATTAAAATAAAGAATCTTTGTGTATGACAGGTGCTTTAATTTCTGTGCCGCAATGTTTATTCAACTGTTCTATAAGGTATTTTATTAATTCGGGGGAATGGAGTTCCTCGTGCTGATGCATGAAAAAATAACATGTTTCGAGGCCTTCATTCATCCATTTTTTAATGCGTTTCACCCATTCATCTATACGGGTATAATCTGTGGGGTGCAGGCCGTTTCCTACAAAACGTATAAAACATTCGGGGGTGGAGAGGTGCATATGCACACAATCGCGACGCCCGGCAGCATCGGTTATGATGGTGCCTCTTTTATTTTTCCTGAGAAAATTATAGAGTTCGGTGTTATATTTATCTATATACCATTCGGGATGCCTTAGCTCCAGGAAAAGGTCTACGTCTTTAGGGAAATCGCTTATGAATTCTTCAATTGTTGCCATGTGTTTCACATTCATCTGGGGATGTGGCATGAGAAATATGGGGCCGAGGTGTTGTTTGAATTCAGATATCACTTCCAGGTATTCATCTACTTCCTGTTTGGCATCTTTAAGGCGCCTTCTGTGCGTTATTGATTCTGTGAACTTGGGGCAGAATTTAAAATCTTTGGGTACTTTTTCTATCCAGCTTCTTACTCTCGCAGGCTCATGCAGTTGATAATAAAAACCGTTGAACTCAATAGAATTAAATTGTTTGGCATAATATTCTAAAAAGTCTTTTTCTTTGGTGCCTTTGGGATATAGTTTTCCTATCCAGTCTTTACGTCCCCATTTGGC
>CAIYVS010000685.1 GCA_903929655.1 uncultured Bacteroidota bacterium
ACGCAATTGTATGTATTAGCTGCCAATATTCTAGGCGATCAGCCGCAAAAAATACCACAAAATAAAAAACCTGTACCCAGTTCTTTCCAGGACCTTATGAATACAGGCACACTTGATGCATTTTCAAATGCAATAGTATCGGTAGAGCATTATATTAATCCCGTAAGCCCCTTATCTCCCATGATGGTTGCCAATACAGCAGCGAGTTATGGCTTTACTGGAACAAATGTGCTGCCGGTATCAAACCGTGTTGCCAGTAGTACAGTGCCAACATCGGCAGCTACAGCAAACGTTTTAGCAAGCACCAGTGTTCAAATAGCTCAAAATACCGTCTCTATGCCTGCTGTGCAAGGAGCTGTAGCGCTGCAAGGTGGCTCTTTTGCACAAGCCCCTCTCAGCTTCTCTCCTGTCACCTCTGTAGCTAGTCCTTTAAAACAACTGTCTGTCAGCGCTGCCGCCAGACCTTTAAATACTACTAAAGCATTAGGCCTGTCAGGTATCCCGATACCTGTAGGTGCCACCATGTTCTATTTCTGTTTGCCAGACAACGACCAACTTATGGGCTACTGGGGTACTGTAAGTGACCGGTTATTTAAAATCAGGAATTCGATGAATATTGCAGGGCAGGTGCAGCAACTCCCATTTTTTGAGCCGATTGCAAACCCTGCATTGCTCATTCGTGCCAAAGCCGCAGGTATTGACATTAACAGCGTATTGAATGACATGGGGAACATTAACATGCCTCAATATCGCTTTACTTTTATCATGCAAAAAGCAAATGAGTTTTGTAATGATGTAAAAGCCCTTGGCAGCGCTATTCTTGCCGCACTTGAGAAAAAAGACGCGGAAGATCTAGCCTTATTAAGGTCAGGTCTTGAGTATAATGTTTTGCAAAGCATGTTGCTTATCAAACAATCGCAGCTTGATGAAGCAAACAAGAACCTGGAAGTTCTGAATAGGAACAGGGTTACCGTTCAGGCAAGGTTCGACTACTACAACTCGCGCCCGAAAATGAATGATAAAGAACAGCAGTATTTTGCCTCTATTATAGCAGGGATGGTCTTACAGGCTGTGCAGGGTGAAATTAATGGCTTGGCAGCAACAGCCGTGATTATTCCTCAATTCCATCTTCAGGGACCCTTTGCTATCGGTGCTAGTGCAGGTGGCCAGCAGGCAGGTGCTGCGTTTAGTTTTATTAGTGAACAAATTGGTATTCTTGCGGGTATCAATAGCGCCTTAGGCACCGCAGCAAATACATTGGGCGGTTATGAGCGCAGACAAGATGATTGGAAGTTCCAGGCTGACGCTGCGCTGAAAGAAAGAGACCAGATAGACACCCAAATAGAAGCTGCAAAAATACGAATCGTTATTGCCCAGGGAGAGTTGGACAACCAGCAAATGCAAATTGATAATAACAGGGCAACAGATGATTTTATGCATAATAAATACACCAATTCGGACCTCTACAACTGGATGATATCACAGCTTTCTGTTACTTATTTCCAATCATACCAACTTGCCTGCCAGTTTGCTAAAAAAGCAGGACAGTGCTATAATTTCGAGTTGCCGCTCGCCAGCAGGACATGGTACCAGATCGTACAGTTTGGGTATTGGGATAGCCTCAGGAAAGGTTTGCTTGCTGCAGAAAAGCTACAGTACGATTTGCGTAACCTCGAATCTGCTTACATAGATGCCAATTCAAGGCTATTGGAATTAACCAAACACGTATCTCTAGTCATGTTTGCACCTGATCAACTGATTGCGCTACGAAGTACAGGTTTTTGCACGTTTACATTGCCAGAGGAGTTATTTGATCTTGATTATCCTGGTCATTACAACAGGCTGATAAAATCTGTAAGTATTACAATCCCATGCATAGCAGGCCCATACACTACAATTCCATGTACGTTAGTTGCAACAAGTAGCCTTGTTAGGAGAATGCCGAGTTCTGGTGCAACTTTAGTTGATATTAACAAGGTGCCGGGTCAAACCATAGCCACCAGCAGCGCCCAGAATGACAATGGTATGTTTGAATTTAATTTCAGGGACGAGCGCTATTTGCCATTTGAAGGACTTGGTGCAATAAGCACATGGAACATACAGCTTGGTGGCATTTATAAAGTCCTTGACAATAGTAATAATATTACCCCTTTGACTCCTGCTATTACACCATTCGATTTAAGCACAATCAGTGATGTAGTGTTACACATAAAATATACTGCATTGGATGGATCAGCAACAATTGATGTTGCTAATACGAACATTACTTTCGGAGAAAAACGATCTACAAATGTTTACAACAATATAAAGACCGGGGTTATAAGTTCAGGCATCAATTTGCAACGTTACTTTAGCTTAAAATATGAGTTTAGCAGTGAATGGTATGCAGGTTTCAATCAATTGGGTATTGTGGGCCCATATTCATCCGGTGCATCTGGTGAATTGGTTAATGTAGGGCGCCCCATCACTTTAACTATAACCAGGGATCAGTTCCCATTCTTCTGTGAGGGTAGAAATATTGTTCTGAATAATATTACTCTTTACCTGGTGCCAGGGCAAGGAACTACAGTTTCTCAATTTTATGCTGATGTTTCTAAACAAGGGACGATAGCCCCACCTTTAACTTCCAGTAATTATACTACTGGTACAGTGGGCAGTTCGGTTCTTGCCTCCTCTAATAATTATTATACGCATCAATTTACGTTTGCCGGCTTCACTATGACTGGTGAGAGTGTGAGTGTAGATCTGAGGATGTACCAGTATGGTGGCAATATTTTTGCCCCTGCCCCTGCTTCTATTAATGAATCCGACGTGGATAACATTTATGCAATTATTGATTATAACTTACAATAACAGATTTTGGGAAACAATAAATAATCTTTGCAGAACAACTCAATCACATCCAGATGAACCAGGATAAAAATTCCTTTCAAGCTGAGGGGGGTAATAGCTCCCTTCAGCAAAAGGGCGCAAAATCTCATCCACTCGACCGTTACTCCAATTCTAGTAGTCCTAAGCAGGAAAACGAAGAGCAAAGCCCTTACTATAAATCCGCAGCGCCATCTATCAGTTTACCCAAAGGCGGTGGCGCACTGAAAGGCATTGACGAAAAATTTACAGTTAACGCTATTAATGGCACTTCATCTCTTCAGGTGGCCTTGCCATTTACACCTGGCAGAAACGGTTTTACACCTAACCTTTCATTGTCATATAATTCAGGTTCCGGCAACAGCGAATTCGGCCTTGGCTGGAGCCTTGGCCTTCCCGCCATACAACGCAGGACAGATAAACAAATCCCGATGTATGATGATGCCAGCGAGAGCGATGTTTTCCTCCTGGCAGGGGCTGAAGACCTTATTCCAATGTTTTCCGAAAATGGTTCCACATGGTCACAACCTGCCTATTCTGTTTCCGGCTATAATATTAAACGCTACCGTCCCCGCATCGAAGGCCTTTATGCCCGTATCGAGCGTATCACAAGCACCTCAAGCGGGCATACGTGGTGGAAAGTGATAACAAAGGATAACATTGTCACCTTTTACGGTTATACCACTGTTGCCTGTATCAGCGATCCTGGCGACAATACCCGTATATTTAAATGGCTGCCGCAGGTCAGTTACGACAATAAAGGCAACGTACAATACTATGAATATAAGCAGGAAGATCATGACAGCATACCTGCCCATGTACATGAGCGCAACAGGCAGGGCCTGACATTCCCAAACATGTACCTGAAAAGTGTAAAATATTGCAACCAGGTACCCTATAGCATAGATACTACTCATCCGTACGAAGCGGTACTGCCTGCTTCCACAGATGTGTTTCTTATGCAAATGATAATGGACTATGGGGAGCATGATATCAATGACCCGGTTCCCACAACCTCTTCATCTTTGTTATGGGGGTGTCGTATAGACCCCTTCTCCGATTTTCATGCAGGGTTTGAAATTCGCACTTACAGGCGCTGCCAACGTGCAATTATGTTCCATTATTTCAACGAACTGAATAGTGGAGCTGCTTATGCTGTGCGCTCTCTTGACTTTACATACATACACGGTAATGAATCTGCAAATGACTATTATGCAGAAGCAGACTTTATTGATAGCATCACGCAATATGGCTTTTTATTGAGTGGAGGCTCCTATATCAAAAAGTCTTTGCCCTCTGTGATCTTATCATATCAGGCGCTTAGCTGGAGTAATGTCATCCAAAATGTTTCGAAAGAAGATGTCGCCAATGCCCCTGCAGGTCTTACCGGCAATTACCAGTGGATAGACATGAACGGTGAAGGCTTACCCGGTATACTTTCAGAACAAGGCAACGGTTGGTTTTATAAACAAAATCTTGGCAACGGTCATTTCACGCCTGCTTTGCAGGTAGCCGAAAAACCTTCGTTGCAAGGGCTTGGTAGCAGCTTGCAATGGGCAGACCTTGATGCCGATGGCAGGCGACACTTAGTAAGCCACAATAATTTTTATCCCGGCTATTATGAATTGGACGACGACCAGGAATGGCTTCCGTTCCGTGCTTTTAATGAATGGGTAAATATAGATTGGAACAGTCCGTATACCAAAGTGCTGGACCTGAACGGCGATGGAAAACCCGATATTTTGATAACAGAAGACCGCGCATGGACGTGGTATGAGAACCTGGGTACAGAAGGCTATACCATGGGGGGCAACTCTATTAACTGGCTGGATGAGGAAAAAGGCCCCCGCCTCCTGCTCAATGACATGAAGCAAAGCATTTTCCTTGCTGATATGAATGGTGATGGCATGACCGATATAGTGCGTATTCAGAACGGAGAAGTATCTTATTGGCCCAATATGGGTTATGGCAAATTCGGTGCACGTGTAGCCATGAGTAATGTCCCTTTTTTCGACAGACAAGACCTCTTTAATCCCATATACATCACTCTTGCTGACATTAGTGGCACAGGGGCTGCAGATATCATTTATCTCGGGCAAAACAAATGCACAGCTTATGTAAATCTCGCAGGTAATGCCTTGGATGTCCCCTACGACATAAGCCCTTTGCCAGGCATAGACCAGTACAGCAAAATAGGCGTTATGGATTTTCTTGGCGCTGGCACAGCTTGTATAGTATGGAGCTCGCCACTGCCCCAGCATGCATGGGCTCCGTTAAGGTATATTGACCTTATGGGAGGCAAAAAGCCATACATTCTTAACGCTTACGATAATGGCATGGGTAAGACTGTATCATTAACTTACACCCAATCCACACAGTTTTATTTAAACGATATGCAGGCAGGCACGCCCTGGGCCACACGCCTGCCTTTTCCCGTACATTGTGTAAGCCAGGTAGTTACTGCCGATACAGTAAGCGAAACCAGTTATACGCAAAGCTATACATACCACCACGGTTATTACGACCACGAAGAAAGGGAATTCCGCGGTTTTGGCAGGGTAGAAACAACAGA
>CAIYVS010000686.1 GCA_903929655.1 uncultured Bacteroidota bacterium
CACCTGTACTGGCGGCTATAGGAGCCATGGCAGCTATGATAGGAGAATGTACCATTACTGTAGAAAGAGAAGAGACAAAAAAAGAAGAAAATGAACATTGATGCAATAGTGGTCTTTCAAAAAAGCGGTCGGAAGTTGTTGATGCTATATTGCTCGCTTTAACGGTTTCAGGTATCAGAGGTAGTTACATGCTTACCAGTCGCTGTTAAGCAGTTTGAAGAAAATCTGTAGTGTCTTGGTAAAAACTCCTTTTTCTTCAAGCTGATCTATATAAAAAGACCTGAGTCAGGTTCATAATTATTTTTAAATAGGCTCCTGTATCTGAATAAGGTGTTAAATATATTTGTTATGATGGTGAGCAACTGTTTCATAAATGCTGTTTAAAAAATTTGATGAAACAAAAATGGAATAAAAAAATTGCCATAAAAATGATCCGGGTCAGAATAAAATATGATTACGCTCATCATTTATCGGCTTTACCCAATTCAAATCGCATCAGGCATTATTTCCATTTTCTTCAGAATCAGCATCTTTCTTAAACTTTATAAAAGAATATAACCAACTGGCTCTTTTATATATCATATACAGTGCTATGGCAATAACAAAAATATAGCCTAATGTTTTAAGTGTTGTCATTTGGTTCTGTTATTTGCCCTTACTTTTTCCAGCACTTTTTTAAATGCCGCGTCACCCTGCAAACTGCTGAATGCAGGATCTGTTACTAATTGTGATACATCGGTATAAGCTAAAGCGGCCGCATCATTAAGGGACATTATGGCTTGCTGAGGATTTCCTTTTTTCATATAATAGACAGCGGCTAGGTAGCTGCAATCAGGATTTTGAGGGTCCGCCATTTTGAAAATTCTCAGGAAACTTTCAACGCGTTCCAGGTCGCCGGAATTAATAGCATGATTGGTATTGAGATATGCAATAAGTCCTAAAAAGTTGAGCAGGCGGCTATTCATGTTCGATTCCTGCTGTGTTTTTGCATGATGTATTTTTTGCTGTAGCTCAGCTATCTTTACCTTCCACCAGCTTTCATCATGCGCACTGAACTGTTGTGCCAGTTCCTGCTGTTGGCTCATTTCTTTTTGTTGCAATTGGGTACGCAACGTCACAGCATTTTTAAAATTTGACGACGCACTAAACTCATTTAATTGTTTTTTAAAAGAGCTAATATCAGTTAAACCATTAAGTAGTCTTACTGCTCCATCCAGCAATTCATAGGCTTTTACAAGGTCGGCAGATGATTTTGCAGCTAAAATGCGTTTTTCATAGTCGCTTTTCAAAGATTGAATGATCGCATCATTTTTAGCTTGTTTATTCTCTTTCATGGCATTTGCCATCATCCAGAGCAAAGCTGTTTGAAAATCAGAGGCTGGTGCCCATTCATGTTTCCCTTTAAAAGTAAGTACTTGATGTGTAAAAGCGTTTTGCGCCAGTGCAGCGTCCAGTTTCTCCATATCGCTCATGTTGAAATCATAATCACCCACCATCCCGAAATAGTCAAATTTGTTTTGAAAATCATTATTACTCCCCGGAAACCCTGCAGCGCACCCTATCACCCCTGCCACTCCCCCATCCATAATAGCCACCGAGCTTGCTACGCGCGCACCTCCAGAAAATCCCGAAGTATATATACGTGCAGGGTCTATGTTCATCCGCTTGCGGGTATCATCCATCAGCGCTTGAACAGCATCGTTTGTTACAGGCCATGCAAGGCCATTTTTAGAGGTATTGGAGCCAATAAGCACATAACCATACTTTTCTGCAAGGTCTTTATATAACCTGATAGGCAAAGCACCGCGTGCATGTGCATCAAAAAAGTAAATGCAGGGGAATTTCCTTGCAGGGGAGTAATAAGTGGGTAAATACAATGCAAAGTTCTGGCTGCTTTGGTTTTGACAAACAATACTATCTATAAGTTGCCCCTTTGTCCAGGTGCTATCATAAACCGGCGCTGGCATAACAACAGATGAATCAGTACTACCTGCACTTTGGCTACTGTTCCCGGAGCTGCAGGAAGCGCTAAACATGGCACTTGCAATAATTAAAACAGATGCTATTATTCTCAGCATAATGTTATTTTTATGTACATTTTTATAAGGTCTTTTCTTCACGATCACATTATAATCAAAGCTAATTATTTTTTATCCTTCGGGTATAAAATTCTGAAAGCATTGAAAACAGCCGGATGCATAATAGTGGCATGATCTTCCTGTGGCAGGTAATCGAAATAAACACTCACATTTTTACTCTTGCTGTTCTTTATTTTATCTGCCAGTACATTGGCTTCTACTTCCATCACATGATTGCCATTCACGGGTGCAAGCCCCTCTTTTCCAACACCAATATAAATAGCTGTTTTTTCAGAAAAAGTATCCTGCAATATCCCCGGATTTCTTTTCAATAAAGAAGCATCATCCCACCATAAACTGGGACTTATAATAATATACTTATTGAAAAGTGCCGGTTTGGTAAATAGTATCTCTGTAGCTAAAAGACCACCTAATGATTCTCCTATAATAGTTTTGGAAGCATTTGTCCTATACTTCTTTGCTATATAGGGCTGCAATTCTCTTTCTATAAAAGCTATGAATTTTGCAGAACCACCGGATCTTGGAACAAGTTTTTTGTCTTCTTCAATTGAGCTTGGAAATGTAAAATCCCTTCGTCGGTCAGTGTTGGCAATGCCCACCACAATCGATTGTGGCACTCTGTTTATCCATGGAAAAGTATTATACTGCACCAGCCCCACAATATGAATAAAATCCTCGTCTGCCCCACCATCCAATAAATATATGACAGGATAGTTGGTCGTATCATCTTGCTTGTAGCCATCGGGTAAATAGATATTTAAAGTTCTCTTTTCTGATAGTATTGCAGATTGAATTTCATCAATTAAACCTAAAACAAAAGGTTTTGCCACCTTCTGTGCAATTGAAGAATTGATTAATAAAAAAGAGAGTATAAATAAAAGTCTTGTTTTTTTCATGCTATGATGTTTTATTTCATCAAGGTCTGATGTCTATATCATATTTATCCAAAAGCCCTGCAATGCCCGATTGGGAGAACCTCGCTTTTTTGATGCGGTTTGTTTCAGGGTTTATAGAATAGTTATACGAAGTGTAAAAGTCTGCTTTTTCAAGTATAGTCTTATCAAATGTAGCCTTAGCCAGGTCGCAATTATCAAAAACCGAACTGCTCAGATCACATTCCGTAAAGTCTACTTCCTGGAGTATAGAATCTTTAAAACTAGTCTTTTTAAGCTTCAGCTTATAAAAGGAAGAATGGTCCAGTTTGCAATTATCAAAGCTAAAAGCCAATCCAAATGGATTGCAGTTCTCAAAATGCAGCCCCAGCATCTTACAATCTTTAAATTTAATATTTCTAAACGCTGTTTGGCTAAGTTTCGCCAGGCTTAAATTACAGCTGATAAACTCACATTCCGCAAATTGCATATTGGCAAGATGGACATTCGAAAAGTCGCAATTATTGAAGCTGCAATATTCATACTCTCCTTTAGGTAAAGGCATTTGAGTATAGTCTGTTTTGTTGAATGTTTTGTCTTTTATATAAACTTCCTCCATTATCGGATTATATGGATAGGCAATATAAGGATTTTCAAAATGAATCGAGAAGATTGCGGGACTTTTAGAATTGTTAGCTTATAGAAAAGACGTATTAAAAACTAAAGGAAAGGACGCTTGTGAGTATTCTTTACGGATACTATAGTTATTTTTAATTCAGATGCAATATAAATTACTACATACGGAAATCGCGCTATTGCCACATCCCTCAGGATAGGCGAGTTTTCTATATAGCTGTAAGCAGATGGATTCTGGCTTATTTTACTATAGCATATTTCTAACTCTGATAATAACTCTTCTCCTAAACCAGCACGAATATCCTCATAATAATTATAAGCCTCGGTTTCCTCCATTTGGGCTTCATAAGAGAGTATTAGAGCATAACTCATGCTTTCCTTTGCTGCCTTATTTTATTGCGGGATTCTTCTATAGTATAAGTTGCGCCTTCACCCTTTAAATATTTTTCAGCCCGTTCATGCAGCATGTTCAATTCTTCAGCGCTGTAGGTATAGGCATGCCCTATTTCATTTTCAACTAAGGTATATATTGCCTGTACTTTTTTTTCATCAGCATGCTCTATATACTCATGTAGCTTTTCTTTGATTATAGTAAATGTCATTGAGCCCTGTTTTGAATAATAAAATTACGAAAAATATGGAATTGTATCAAATGTCCTACTTTTGAAATGATTTCACCATTCTTCGAAATAGCCCTTGATTTAGCATCCTTGATTATAATTTGCCCCAAAACAAACACATTAGCAACACAGCTCGCATATTAAGTTCACCAATAGAATACCTGAAAGGTGTAGGCACTGCAAGGGGAAATATCCAAAATCCCTCCTTTTACCAATTAATCATTTTTTTTGTAAATTTGATTATAAACTAATGATAACAATGTCAGCCAAAACTATTGACATAGAGATACAAAAATATTTACCATTACTAGGGCTTGAAGAAAAAAAATCGCTTTTAAGCGTTATTAGGTCCTTTATTCATTTGAGAAAAGAAGAAACTGGCTTTAATATTAAGGAATATAATAAAGATATTGACGAAGCTATATCCCAGGTAAAGGAAGGGGATTATATAAGCCAGGATGATTTTGAAAAGGAAATGGAGAAATGGTAGCAAAGAAGCGTAAAGTAATGTGGCCGCGCATTTCTCGGCAACAATTACAACAAGCCTATACCCATATCAAACAGGATTCTCCACAAAATGCAGAAAAAGTAAGAACAGCGATCATTCAATCCACCAAAGCATTAGTAGATTTCCCTCACCGTTATACAATTGACAAGTATAAGGAAAATAACGATGGTAGTTTCAGGGCGTATGAACTCTACCATTTTCGAATTTCATATCAGGTAACAGAGTTTGAAATTATTATTTTGAGGGTCAGACATACCAGCATGAAACCATTTATGCATTGATTTAACTGTCCGATACTATATTTGTCCCCAAACAACCAAGCATCAGCAACACCGTCTCCATATTAAGTTCACCTATCGAATATCTGAAAGGCGTAGGCCCTGCCAGGGGCGAATTGCTACGTACAGAACTGGAGATCAGCACATTTGAGGATCTTTTATATCACTATCCTTACCGTTACAGCGACCGCAGCCAGGTAAGCAAAATAGGCTCTGTCAACGCACAATCAGACCAGGTGCAGCTTGTTGGAACCCTTGTGAATATTTTTGACGATGGTGAAGGGAAAAGGAAACGCCTTGTTGCCACCCTTTATGATGATACTGGCAGGATCGAACTCATTTGGTTCCAGGGCGCCCAGTGGATGAAAAAAACATTGAAAGAACATGAGCGCTATATCGTTTATGGACGGGTTTCTACTTTTAATGGTAATATCAATATCGCCCATCCCGAAATAGAACCCCTGAATGCTGAAACAGCAGTCGCGGGTTTACAGCCTGTCTACCCTACCACAGAAAAACTAAGGGCAAGAGGCATCAGCAATCGCTCCTTCGCCAAGCTGACACAGGCACTTTTTGAAAAAATAGGCCAAGGAGATATACCTGAGATCCTTCCGGCCAATATTATAACTCAATACAAATTATGCAACCGCTATAACGCCATACGTTGGGTGCATTTCCCGGATAGTGTGGAGCATGAACAGGTCGCGCGATACAGACTGAAATGGGAAGAATTGTTTGCATCTCAGCTTACCATAGCACAGCTGCGGATGAAACATCATATTCAACCGGGTTGGAAATTTGAAAAGGTAGGAGACTATTTTAATGATTTCTACAACAAGCACTTGCCGTTTCAATTGACCAATGCACAAAAACGGGTGCTCAAGGAAATACGTGTGGATACTGCCACAGGCAAACAAATGAACCGCCTGGTACAGGGCGATGTGGGCAGCGGTAAAACAATTGTTGCAGTAATGAGTATGCTCCTCGCTATGGACAATGGCTTCCAGGCCTGTATGATGGCGCCTACCGAAATACTGGCCCAGCAACATTTTCAGAGTATCAGCAAATTGCTGAAACCCATGAATATTAATGTGACACTCCTTACGGGAAGTATTAAAAGCAAAGAACGTAAAGAGATTCTTGCAGGACTGGCCGATGGCAGCATTGCCATAGCAGTAGGCACCCATGCGCTGATAGAAGAAAGTGTGCAATTCAAAAACCTGGGACTGGCAGTAATAGACGAGCAACATCGTTTTGGAGTAGGCCAAAGAGCGCGACTGTGGAGTAAGAATGAAACAGCCCCGCATATATTGGTCATGACAGCCACCCCTATCCCACGCACATTGGCTATGACCTTATACGGAGACCTGGACGTCTCTACTATTGACGAATTACCACCTGGCCGGCAGGAAATAAAAACAGTCAACCGCACAGATATTCACCGAGCCCGTGTGATGGAATTTATTAGAAAAGAAATAGACAAAGGCAGGCAGGCATATATAGTGTACCCCTTAATAGAAGAAAGCGAGAAAATGGACTATGAGAGTCTCATGGCGGGATATGAGCAAGTAAAAATATGGTTCCCGGAGCATAAATACCGTATCGCTATGGTGCATGGCAGGCAGGAAGCAGGAGAACGCCAGCGTAATATGGAGCGTTTTGCAAAAGGTGAGGCTCAGGTGTTGGTTGCAACAACAGTGATAGAGGTAGGCGTAGATGTGCCCAACGCTTCCGTAATGCTCATAGAAAGTGCAGAACGTTTTGGCCTATCTCAGTTGCATCAGTTAAGAGGGCGTGTAGGCAGGGGCGCAGAACAATCCTATTGTATTTTACTAACTAGCAACAAATTAGGCCTAGATACCTTAAGACGAATTAATGTAGTAGTATCAACAAATAATGGTTTTAAAATAGCAGAAGAAGACCTCTCCATGCGTGGGCCGGGAGACCTTTATGGCACCCGCCAAAGCGGCGAATTTAAATTTAAGATTGCAGATATAGTTACCGATGTGGCTATACTGGAACAAACAAGAAATGCCGCCTTACAACTCATTACCGAAGACCCCGGGCTCAGAAATCCGCAACACATGGCCCTGAGAGAATTGATATTGCCTAAGACGAGGCAGTCACATTGGGGAAAAATAAGTTAGCCCTTGTCTTATCGACTTCATTTTCAATTAACTAAGTCTGCCTATTGCTTTTTCTTATACCCAAATAAGATCTTTTTTTGCCAAAAACTAATTAAACGTTTGTTTAAATCTAAACAAGTGTTTAATTTTGTCCTGTCATTCGAATCATCTTATGGACTACAATGAGAAGCAAGTGCAAATTATAGAAACAGCAGAAAAGCTGTTTGCCAATAATGGGTTTGAGGGAACATCTATAAGGGACATAGCGCAGGAAGCGGGTATTAATATTGCTATGATCTCTTATTATTTCGGATCGAAGGAGAAGTTAATGGAAGCGATTTTTGCTTACAGGATCAAAACTACCTTCCTGAAAATGGAGAATATCATTAACAATGACAATTATACCCCTTTTCAGAAAGTGGAAAAATTCATTGAGCACTATATTGACAAGATGTTCGGCAACCAATGTTTTTATCGCTTAATGATGCGGGAACCCTACATACAGGAATTTCACAATATTAGTGACCTGGTTTATGAAGCAAAAAAGAATAACCTGGAGCTCGCAAAAAAGGTGATACATGAGGGACAAAAAAGAGGTGAATTCAGGAAGAATGTAGACGTGGGTATGATGATTATGACGATGATTGGCACTGCCAATCATTTTGTAACAACACAGGAATTTTATAAAAGGTATAATAATATGCTCGAAATGCCACAAGTGGAATTCGAGAAACATATGAGAAAGAAATTATACCACCATTTAAAAACACTTTTCAAATCAATACTCACACATGAGGAAAAATAGATACAGGAAGTTTACACTCATTGCAATATGCACCATTTTTAGCTGGCAATTGACAATGGCACAAAACAGCAGGAACCTGGGAATGGATGAAGCCATTCATCTAAGCCTGCAAAATAATAAGCAACTGAAACTGAGTAGTGCTAAAGTAAAAGAGGCTACAGCTTCGCTGCATCAGGCAAAAAACAATATGCTGCCAGACCTGAAGGCATCAGGATCATATCTGAGGATCAATAACCCTAATATAGATCTCAAGGCAAAATTAGGCAGCGGTAGCAGCAGCACTGGGCCTATTACGGTTAACCAGGTAAGCTATGCCATGCTCAGCGCCTCCCTGCCTTTATTCTCCGGCTTCCGTGTTCATTACGGAATTGAATCTGCAAAATACCTGGAACAGGCAGCTAAAATGGATGCTGAAAACGACCGTGAAGAAGTGATACAAAACACCATTGCCGCCTATAGTAATCTTTACAAGGCAAGAGAAGCGCTTGCCTTAATGAACGACAACCTGAGAGAAGCCAAACAAAGAGTGGAAGATTTCTCAAACCTGGAAAAAAATGGTTTGCTTGCAAGAAACGACCTTTTAAAAGTACAATTGCAGGAATCAAATGTAGAATTGTCCTTGCTGGATGCGGAGAATAATCTTAAGATCACCTATATCAATATGAATCTCATGCTGGGCCTGCCTGAAGGAACTGAACTTATTGCCGACAGCAATAGTTTTCAAAATCCTGATGATGCAGGTATCATATCCACATGGGAAGAAAGTGCATTCCAGAACCGAAAAGATATGGCAGCATTATCATCAAGGGCAAAGGCCGCCAATATAGGTATAAAGGCCACAAAAGCAGACTACTACCCGGGGCTTGCATTAAGTGGCGGATATATTGCATTGGACATTCCCAGCTTTTTAACAGTAACAAATGCCATAAATGGCGGCATAGGACTTCAGTACAATTTTTCTTCTTTATGGAAAACTGGTGCTAAAGTGGCAGAAGCAAGGGCAAGATATGAAGAAGTAGAGGCCAGTAAAGATATCCTCTCCGATGCCATAAGGATACAGGTGAACCAGGCTTATGAAAATTATTTATCCAGCCGTAAAAAAATTGACGTGTATGCCAATGCAGTAGCACAGGCAGCTGAAAACTACAGGATTGTAAAGAACAAGCAGGCCAATAACCTGGCCACGACCACCGACCTTCTGGACGCAGATGTGGCACAATTGCAGGCAAGACTGAACTATGCATTTGCCAAATCAGAAGCATTGGTTGCTTATAAAAAGTTACAGCAGGCATCAGGAGTATTAAGATAAACAGAAATAACAATCAAAATAATTTATAACAATAACAGATAACAATCATCATATGTCACAAGTACAATCAAACCAGGCAGAAGCACCTAAAAAGAAAAGCAACCGTTTTTTGATCGTGTTGATCATTTTGGTTTTAGTCGGAGGCACTTTCGGGCTCACCAAATACATACATTCCCTGCACCACCAGGAAACGGATGATGCGCAAATAGAGGCAAATATAAGCCCGGCAATTCCACGCATTGCAGGTTATATAACAGAGGTACGTGTAAAAGATAACCAGGTGGTAAAAAAAGGCGATACACTTATTGTTTTGGATAACCGCGACCAGCAAATAATGCTCACCCAGGCTGAGGCTGCACTTGCAGCAGCACAAAGCAATCTTGGTGCTGCACAGGCAACCAGTATGGCAGCACATGCCAATATTGGTACATCTAAGGCAAATGTATCTTCAATAAATTCCCAGATCGAATCCGCTAAGATCAATCTTTGGCGTGCTACCCAGGATTATGATCGTTACGCCAACCTTATCAAAGACCATTCTATCACTCAGCAGCAATACGAACAGGCACTTGCCGCCAAACAAACAGCAGAACGCCAGTTGCAGGTATTAACAGAGCAGAAAAATGCAGCTTCGGGACAGTCTAACGCAACCGTATCGCAAAGCAATGCTACCGAACAACAAGTGAATGCAGTTAGCGCCTCCATCAAACAAAGACAAGCTGATCTTGACAATGCGAAACTAACCATGTCGTATACAGTTATCACTGCTCCGCAGGATGGTTACGTATCAAAAGTGAATGTGCAGATTGGGCAATATGTGCAGTCAGGGCAATCATTATTCAGCATTGTTTCAGAAGATGCTCCTTGGGTAGTTGCCAATTTTAAAGAAACCCAGCTCAGCAAAATGAAAGAAGGACAAAAAGTGATCGTACACGTAGATGCATATTCCGATCATGATTTTGAAGCAAAATTAGCCTCATTCTCCCCTGCCACAGGTGCCAGGTTTGCCCTCCTGCCTCCTGATAATTCTTCAGGTAATTTCGTAAAAGTAGTACAACGCCTGCCGGTAAAAATAGAATTTACAGACCCTAACGATAAACTTGTAAAAGAACTGCGCCCTGGTATGAACGTGGTTGTAGATGTGCACCTGGATTAATGAGTGAAATGAAATTTATGACTTACAACTTTAGACTTACGACTATATGACACAAGCAGATTCATTGGTTGAATATGGTTCCAGGCGAGTGATCATTACGATCACAGCCATATTCTGTGCCCTATTGGAGATTGTTGATACCACCATTGTAAATGTGGCCCTCAACGATATGAAGGGCAACCTGGGCGCTACGCTCAATGAGATAGGTTGGGTTATTACAGCCTACGCAATAGGTAATGTGATCATTGTACCTATGACAAGCTGGTTATCCCAGCAGTTCGGAAGGCGCAATTATTTTGCGGTCTCCATTATGATATTCACTTTCTTTTCTTTCATGTGTGGTAATGCACATGGTATAACGGAATTGGTGATCTTCCGCTTTCTTCAGGGAGTTGGTGGTGGCGCATTATTAGTTACATCGCAAACTATTATTACAGAAAGCTATCCGCAGGAAAAAAGAGGAATGGCCCAGGCCATTTATGGAATGGGGGTTATCATCGGGCCAACATTAGGCCCTCCTTTAGGCGGTTATATTGTTGAGCATTTCTCATGGCCTTATATATTCTACATCAATATCCCGATAGGCATTATTGCCACCCTCCTTACATTACAGTTTGTGCGCAGCCCTAAATATGGAGAAAAGAAAGCCGCAAAAGATATAGACTGGCTGGGAATTGGGCTTTTAGCTTTGTCAGTAGGTTCCTTGCAATATGTACTGGAACGTGGACAGGAAGATGATTGGTTCCATAGTTCTACCATCATAACGCTTACCATAACCGCAGTACTTGGTATTTACTTCTTTATCTGGCGCGAACTTACTACCGAACATCCGATTGTAGAATTAAGGGTCTTAAAAAATGGCAATCTGCGAGTCGGCACCATACTGTCCTTTATACTTGGTTTTGGCTTGTATGGCTCTACGTTCATTATACCCCTGTATACCCAAAGCACTCTTGGCTGGACAGCCCTTCAATCCGGTGCTTTAATGGTGCCATCCGCATTAACAACAGCATTTATGATGCCCATAATAGGCCAGCTATTGCAACGAGGGGCAAAACAGCAGTACCTGGCAGCCATAGGTATGTTCCTCTTTTTCCTGTTCTGTTTTTGGGGTTATAGCATTTTAACGCCCGATACTGGTAATGACGCATTTTTCTGGATGCTGATATTGAGGGGGTTTGCAATGGGACTGCTCTTTATTCCTATCACTACCATGTCCCTGATGACACTAAAAGGACAGCAAATAGGACAAGGGGCTGCATTCACAGGTATGATGCGTCAATTGGGAGGATCATTTGGTATAGCCATCATCACAACGTTTATGGCGCACCAAAACATGGTACATCGTAATGCTCTGGTAAGTAAGCTGGATGTAAACAACCCTATGACACAACAAAGGGTATCAGGCATACAGCACAGTTTTATTGCTAAGGGTATGTCTGCAGATGTAGCATTAAAAAGTGCTTATCAAAGCCTCGATTACCAGGTTTTCAAACAAGCCTCTGTGCTATCTTATATGGATGTTTTTCTTTATCTCGGAATCATGTTCCTTATCTGCGTGCCGATCGTGTTATTGGTAAAAAGTAAAAAGGCACAAAAGATTGATCTTGGGGAAGCAATGCATTAAATCTTTGTTAGCATTATTAACTTCTCATTTTAAGAATATTTTAGGTTTTACTATACTCTTACTACTCTATATTTGAGCATCATTTGGGAAAAGATAAAAATATTTTCCTAACACTATGCGAATTTACAGGCCCCGAGACATCGGGGCTTTATTTTTTATACTTTTTACCTGGGTTTCGACTGGTATGAAAGACTGAGTCTACATATATCCGGCTGGTCTCACTTTCAATTCTGTATATTATGATGTAAGGGAAAGTTTTCACGGGAACTTCTCTGAAAGACTGTTTACGTTGAGTTCCTTTAAATGGATTTTTTTCAATATTATTAAGGCTGATAAATATTTGATCTTTAAAACGATCACCTAGCCCTTCCTGCTTATCTTCATACCATTCCCACGCTTCTAATAATTCTGAATAAGCTCTTTCAGATAATACTGAAACAAAAATCATTTCCTTGTTTTTTTAGATTTAAGCTTATCAATTGCTTTATCAACATCTTCCTTGCTGTGGCCTTTGACTTTGCCGCTCTTCCATTCCTTATAGTTTACATCAAGCTCCTGCACAAATTCTTTGTTTTTCCACCAATCCGTTTTTTGCTCAATATCGTCTTCCAGCATCATAAAAATTGCTTTTATCTTTTTATCATCTGCAACACGTATATAATCATACAATTTATCCCTTATTGCCAACGTAGTCATACCTTATTATTTATAATCAAATTTAATAATTTTCTTTGACTCATGAATACTAAAAAAGCCCCGGCTTTCGCTGAGGCTTTAATTTTGGCTCAATACAGGTAATTTTACTTACCCATTGCACCCGAGGTTTGGCACCGCCACAAAGATACGTCTTTTGCGTATCTTTAAAAAGTCCCGGAATACTTTAACATTCATAATGAACAAATCTGCGTACCGCTATTTTATTATCAATAAGCCCCATAATATGCTTTCGCAATTCATCGGCTCACCCGAAATGAACCGCCTGGGAGATATTGATTATGATTTCCCTGAAGGTATCCATGCCATAGGCCGCCTTGATAAAGAGTCTGAGGGATTACTGATCTTAACAAACGATAAGCGGGTAACACGACTATTATTCAGCAGCAAAACCCCTCATAAAAGAACCTACCTGGTAATGGTGAAAAATGTTGTAAGTCCGGAAAAGTTACAGGAACTGGCCACAGGTGTAACTATATCAGGAAAAAATGGAATTGACTACACCACCCCGCCTTGTGAAGTGCAGATAGTAAAGAAGCCGGTTGATCTGTTTGAAGGGGCGTTTGAGTATATAGAGAGCTGGCCGCATAGCTGGCTGACAATAACAGTTTATGAAGGCAAATATCACCAGATAAGGAAAATGGTATCGGCTGTGGGGCATAGATGCCAGCGGTTGATACGGCTATCCATTGAAGACATGGAATTGAATGATCTGCAACCAGGTTGCGTAAAAGAGTTAGGTCAACAAGCTTTTTTCAAGCTTCTTAAAATAGAGCAATAATATCTGCCTATTTTTTAGGCTTTCTTTTTATAGGCTTGCCATATTTAGCCATCATTTTGTCTTTATAGCTCACCTTTTTTACTGCTGGTCTCTTCCTGTTCTTTTCAGATTTTTCATGAAAGGCCGCTCCCCTGTCTTCTCTTTTTGGAAGTTTTATGAGTACCTCTTTCATCCTTACTTTAGGTTTCTCATCTTCTGTAAGCACATCAGATATTTCCAGGTCTGTTGGTAACGGCAGGATAGGTATCATATAGTTCATCAAAGCCTCTATAGCGGCTTGCGATTCTTTTTCCCTTTCGGTAATAAAGGCTATCGCTATACCGGGCTTATCTGCCCTGCCCGTTCTCCCTATGCGGTGCATATAATTTTCCGGCACCTCCGGCAAATCAAAATTGATGACATGCGTTACATGCTCCACATCAATACCACGGGCTATGATATCGGTAGCGATTATAAAACGGTAAGTGCCGTCTTTAAATTGGTTAACCGTATTGAACCTGTGATTCTGCTCTTTGTTGGAATGTATTACCCCCACTTTACCCGGAAATTTAGGTTCTATCTCCTCATATAATTGGTCAGCCAGGCTTTTGGTAGCAACAAATACAAGCACCTTGCTCATCTCCGGGTCCCATGAAAGAAGCAACTCCAGCAGGTTTACTTTAGTGTAAAAGTTAGGCACATCGTAAGCCACTTGTTTAATATTGGCAAGCGGGGTTCCTGTAGGCGCAGCCTCAATGATAACCGGATCATTAAAATGCGTTTTTATCAGTAACTCTACATCATCCGTAATAGTTGCAGAAAACAAAAGATTTTGTCTCTTCGTTGGTAAAAGGTCAAGTATATTATTTACCTGCGTACGGAAGCCCAGGTTCAGCATCTCGTCCATTTCATCAATAATCAGGCGTTTTATAGCTTTCATCTTCATAGCCCCGTCATAAGCAAGGTCCATTAACCTGCCTGGAGTTGCCACTACCACATCCGCGCCATTTTCCAGGGCTGCAGCCTGGGGTTTCATATTCACACCGCCATATACACCCACCACTTCAAGTGTAAGATAAGTGCTTAATTTTTTCACCTGTTCCACCACCTGCACCACCAGTTCACGGGTTGGAACAATGATTAATATCTGCGGAAACCGGTCTTTAGAATATTTCCATAGTCTAAGGCACGGTAAAAGATAGGCAAATGTCTTACCAGTACCCGTCTGGGCAATACCACAAACGTCCCTGCCGGACATAATTACAGAAAAGGCTCTTTCTTGTATAGTAGTAGGCGTAGTATAGCCAAGATCACCTAAAGCATTTAATAAAGGGGTATTCAGATTCAGCTCAGAAAAAGTCATATGTCCGCAAAGGTAAGCTAATCCTTTTTGATAGGGATTTCACGCTAAACACCACTTTTTCATCCCTTCTTCACCCACAGTTTCAGTTTCCCATCAAAATATGTTTCAAGCAATTGATAAGAACCCGGTATCTCTGTAATCCCTAACCAATAAGTAGCTAAACGTGTCCCGGTCGGCATGGCATTCAATTGTTTTAGAAAATGTGCCGTATAAAGTTCATAGAGTTCAGTTGAAAACTTTGCCTTATTATCCAGCACATCCGAAAACACCAGGTTTTCATGAAAAGAATTATAGAAATAGATACTCGTATAATCATGAATATCTATCTCTGTGAAATTGCAATTTATTAACGCTACCCTTTCTAATCCTATTCGTTTAATGACCTTATTACCAATCCTCACAAAATGTTGTCTTTGCTCAATACCTGTAAACTGACCCTTTGTAAAATGACTGCCAGCCATGCAAAACTTCCCCGTTCCTGCCCCAATATCTACAACCTTGGCATCTTCATCAGGAGCTAGGAATTGAGATGCTGTTAACGCAACGTTCAGTGGAGTAAAATGTAAAACAGATAGTTCCTGTATGTATATAGGAAAAAGAGAATCAAATTCAGAATCAGATGAAAAAGGATTAGTACCAGGAATCATTATTTTACATTTTCAGGTTCCAGTACCATTCTCCTGCTTCCATCATACAGTTCAAACTCCAGCAAGCGGCAATCTATTATGCTCGTATAAAACTCAATTCTGCGCTTGGCCTTAAGTCCTATCTTTTTTGCAAGATTCATATTGCCTGTAAAAATGTAACCAAAGTATCCCCCGCATTTCTTTTTCATAAAATCACCTATAAGGCCATAAGTGGCTTCCAGTTCTGTTTCTTCGCCAAGCCTTTCTCCATATTCGGGATTCATGAACATAATACCACTTGATGATTTGGGAACTTCAGTTTCAGCAAAATCGCAAACAGCAAATTGTATCAGCTTGACTACGCCCGCTGCAATTGCATTTTTCCTTGCATTCTCAATGGCAATATTGCTATAATCCGTTGCAATGATCTGCAAGCCGGGAACATCTATTATCTGCTTGTCCAGCAACTCCATTTCCTTATCATACACTTCCGGATCGTAACCGGCAAGATGCATAAAAGCATAATTAAGCCTGAACAGTCCGGGGCGTGTATTGGTAGCAATGAGCGCCGCCTCAATAGCCACAGTACCCGAACCACACATCGGGTTAACAAAGGGCGATACCCTGTCCCAGCGCGTCGCCAGTATGGTAGCCGCCGCCAGGGCCTCCAGCATAGGTGCGCGGCCCGGTATTTTCCGATATCCATGCCTCGCCAGCGAATCTCCCGAAGTATCTATAAATAGTTCGGCATCATCATTCTTCCAGAATAAATGCACAACTACACCTTTCAGTTCGGACCCTGTAGAAGGTCGTTTACCTGTTTTCTCCCGCATATGGTCCACAATAGCATCTTTTACCCGCAGGTTAGCAAACATGCTGTTATTAATAGTATCGTTCATCACATTACTAGTCACCGAAAAATAGCCTTCATCCGCTATAATGTCTTCCCAGGCATAATCAACAATATTATTATAAACCGCATCTGCATCAGGCGCATCAAACTGCTTCAGGCTATATAATACCTGGCTTGCACAACGCAGGTTAAGGTTCAGTTTAATACAATCATTTATAGTGCCTTTCAGGTGTAGGCCTGTAACAAAGGAGTCCTCTATATTGAAACCAAGTTCTTTTACCTCCTGCTCCAGGTAGGGAGAAAGGCGTTTATGGCAGGTAATAGTAATGGGTGCTATAATATTAAATAAAGACATTTGTCTGCAAAGGTAAATACCAATGATTTTATCTGTTTAATAAAAATAAAAAAGACCGGATCATCCGGTCTAAAATAAGGTAATCTCCTGATTTTTTATCTTAAAACACGAACGTTAACTGCGTTCATTCCTTTTCTACCTTGTTGTAACTCAAATTCTACATGATCATTTTCTTTTACCTGATCTTTAAGCCCGCTTACGTGAACAAATGTTTCCTGGTTTGAATTGTCATGCTTAATGAAACCAAAACCTTTGCCTTCATTAAAGAACTTAACAGTCCCTGTTTGTTTTTGTGTTTGCACTTTACTATAAAATTTAATAATTAATAATAGTAAAGATAATACTTACGTGAAATAAAAAAATGTTTTAAGCTAAATATTTTAGGGCCATTCCTTAGACCCTTCCCATTTTCCGCAGCATTTTGCCGTGCTCTATCAACGCATGTACAAATGTGGGCTGTTCCAGGTATGGCAAACCATAATTTTGGGCTGTTTCACGCACAATTACCGCCAGTTTCTTGTAATGTACATGACATATATGCGGAAATAAGTGATGCTCTATTTGATGATTAAGGCCTCCAATGAACCAAGCCATGATACGGCTGCGCGGCGCAAAATTAGCAGTATTCAATAATTGGTGGATAGCCCAGTTATTCTCCATCTTACGACTCTCAGGAGGTAGCGGAAATTCCGCATCTTCCAGCACATGCGCCAATTGGAATATACACGATAAAGACAACCCTGCCACTGCATGAAGTATCAGGAAGCCATAAACAACGTAATACCAAGGCATACCTGAGAATAAAATAGGTAAAACCAGGATATAAGTATAATAGATCACTTTGTAAATGCTGAGTTCAAGAAGCGCCTTACCTAGCGTCAGCTTTTCTTTCTTCAATAACCCTTTCTTTTCATAGAGGAATATAAGGCGGTAGTCCTTATAAGTAACCCATTGCAAAGTCAGCAGGCAATACAGGAACCACGCATATATATGCTGAAAACGGTGCACTTTATATCTTTTCGTTTGTGGAGAAAAACGCAGCAAAAGGCCGGCGTCAATATCTTCGTCCAAACCGGCAATATTGGTATAAGTATGATGCAATACATTATGTTGTATCCTCCAGGTAACATCATAACCACCCACCACATTCACCACATCGCCAACTATTTTGTTTACCATCTTATTATCAGAATAAGAGCCATGGTTGGAATCATGGTGCACCCCGCAACCAATGCCCACCATGCCCAGGCCCATAAGAAACCAAAGTCCGAAAAACAAAAATGGACTTGCCGCACCCAGGCTCGTAACAATAAAAATATAAGGCACAAAAAACAGGGATACCATTGCCACAGTTTTCCATTTCATGGCAGTGTTACCATGAGGTTCTATCTTATTTTCCTGGAAAAAAGTATCAATTTTATTTTTAAGAGTATCGTAGAATCCTTCACCATTACGTGGAGCAAAACGAACAATATTGACCTTATTACTTATTACAGACAATTTATAAAATTTTTATAAAGGTACGCCCAAATTGTGGTATATCTAAATTATTGTTTTACAATATATTATTTATCGTCCCTATTTGAAATTCTCAAGCTTTGTTTTGATGGCTGCAGATTCCTTTAGTTTGTTTTGTATAGCATATACCTGCTTCAAAGCTATCATAGAAGAATGATAATCACTTTTTTCTTCATTATTAAGTGTAGAAGCCTTGGCGTCTAAAGTATTGTATACCTTCTCCAGGTGCGGTAATGATTTATCAAAATAGGCATCGCGTTGTTTCTTAAGATCGTCATATTTCTTCTGCTCTTCTTTTGATGTTCCGGTTATGTCATTCATTTGGTCATTCATACCTGTGCCTTCATTAAAGTAAAGTGCACCTAAATTATAGTGATAATCCGTATTTTCAGGATTCAACCTTAATGCATTCTGGTAAGAGCTTTCTGCTTTAGTTACCAATTCATCATAATTAGCCGGTTTCTTCCCATCCTTGGGGAAAGCCATATTTTGATAAAAAGTAGCTAGGTCAAAAGAGAGGTCAGGATTATTAGGCTCCTTAGCAGCATTTTCTTCCAGCTTTTTCAAAAGATCAGATTGTTTGCCGGTTTTGATATAATAATTTAACTCTTCAGTTCTGATAGCATCATCAAAGAGAATAATAATTTTTTCATAAGTTTAATTTTTTTTGTTTATATCTGGAAATCTGGAAATAAAGATACGTGCATATTTCCAATAAAAAAAATGAATAGCATCAAAAATTAGAAAATCTTGTATTAAAAACATAATTATCTAATAATGAGTTCTTTTCAATTAACATTCCAAATTCATCTAGTGCTAAATTCCAAAATTCTGCATATTCTTGTAATGTCATTCCTACAATAATTGGTTTCATAGTGCTTTTTTTAGTTTTTTAAGCCTGTTTTTTGCGTCTAAATAATCCTTCTTTCTCTTTTCCTTGGTTTTTTCATAGTACGCCCTTTGATAGGCTAATTGTTGTTTTGTGAGTTTCATTTCTTCTGATTAATTTTATATTCCTCTTCGCAACATTCTAACATGCCACGGTTTTTTCTAAATAATAATTCTGGAAAAATATTATATTCAATGCCCTTTTTAATTTTTGCATAATTCATTGGTTCAGTATTTTTGTCATTACATAAATTTGTGTAGTGATTTTTTAATTCTTCAAAAGATCG
>CAIYVS010000687.1 GCA_903929655.1 uncultured Bacteroidota bacterium
ACTATTAGAGAAAAAAATATTTGCAACTCCGCTTATGTTACAAAAAATCTACAACGATTTAAGTGGAGGCATTGAAGATGAATTTTATAGAAAGCTTTCTTCAAAAAATATCCGATTGAACCGTGTTTTTACAGCGGAAAGTGAAAATGAACCTTACAAACCAGATACGGCGGTTTATACTTATGTGCAGATTGAGCATATTTATTTACAGTTCTGTCATCCGGCTCATCACTTATCTAAGGCTTTTGGAATACCCCTCATTGCCATCTTGCTCATTACTCAGTTCTTCTCAATATACAGGAGTTCTTTCCGGGATTGGCGTAAAGCAAGAACGATTGATAAGATCATGCATAATATTAATAAAGCAAACAAGAAAACCTTATGACATCTAAAAACATCTTCCTCGTTTTTATTTTATCATTTGGCATCTGTGCCATTATTTATTTATCGCTCGATTTCAAGGCCGATCTGCGCCGGGTTGCGGGTATTTCCGCTATCATCTCTGTTATTTTCAGCTTATTCCTTTACAAGTTTGGAAAATCCATTAAAAAATGGTTCAGGATGAATTTTGACAAGAACTATAAATATAACAAGGATATGCCCGTCATTAAAAAGCACCTGGACAAAGAGAATATCTCAGCACCATAAGCATACCTTCCATTCTGTCCGCAAACAACGCCCACTTCATACACGTTCCAACCAATCAACTTGTCAACCCTTCAACTAATCAACCCAACAAAGGTCCATCCACAAAATACATCTTCAGCTTGCCCTTGTTCTTAGCCTCTATCTCACCCCGGTAACTGCATAAAAACCGGCCCTTCACAAGTTCATAAGTTGTCTGTGTAATATTTATTTTGCCAGCCTCGCTTTTCTGCTCCATACGTGCTGCCGTGTTCACCGTATCACCCCATATATCATAGGCAAATTTCTTCACGCCCACTATGCCCGCAATCGCACTGCCCGAATGGATACCTATCCTCACTTCAAAAGTACTGTCCCCTTTTTCTACCCTTCTCTTATCAACAAAGTCTATGATGTCCATTGCTGCTTTCAATATATCAACAGCATGATCCGGGTTTTCGTGCGGCAGGCCCGACACAGCCAGGTAGGCATCGCCCACAGTCTTTATCTTCTCTATCTGGTACTTCTCAATGATCCCGTCAAAAGCTACGAAACAAGCATCCAGTTCATCCACCAGTTGCTGTGCCCCCATGCGCTCCCCTGCAGATGTAAAATTGACAAAGTCTGTGAACATAACAGTTACATGCTCAAAAGCCTGTGCCTTTACACTCCCTTTCTCCTTCAGCTCATTGGCCACCTCCACAGGCAGGATGTTCAATAACAAAGTATCCGACTTTTCTTTTTCGCTGCTGATCTGCTCACTATGCCTGCTGATGATAACATTGGTTTGTTTTTCCTGCCTGTAACTCCTGAATACAAAAAAAGAAAGCAGCACCATCAGCACCACACCCGCAAAACCCCCAAAGGTATACAGCCTTTGTTTTTGCAATTCATAGCCCAGTAATTTTTTTTCGTTGGCCTGCTTTAAACTGTCTTCCGCCTGTTTCCTGTCAAAATCACTTTGCATCAGCATCCGCGTCAGTTCCTTAGCCTTGTCCAGGTTATACAGGCTGTCCCTCGTGCTTATATAATTTCTATAAGCCACCAGCGATTTTTGCGCTTGCCCCATTTTTTCATAGCTGTCGCTCAGCGTCATCCACGCATCTTTCTCATTCTCCAGCGCGCCTACTTTTTTACATATTGTTATTGCATCCTGCAAATATTTTACAGATCTCGGGTAATCTTTTGTACGGTTATATATCTTCCCCATCGTGCTATAGTCCTTCGCCAATTGCATAGATTGCGGGCTTACCTCGTCCTTTTTCACAATGCCCTCTATAATTTTTAAGGACCTTTGCTCTAGTTCACGCGCCCTATCAACCGAATCCATCTCTAAATAAATATTGGCCTCATGGTCCAGTATCTCACCTTCTATGTCCTTTTGTTTCCCTCTCCGGGCCCATCCCAAACCTTCTTCATAATAGTTCAATGCTTTTACAGGTTCCTTCTTGAGCCTATAAGTCTCTCCCATATCGATAAATGCCAGTTCTGCTATTTGCGCATTTCTGAAAATGCTATTAATGCGCAATACGGTTTCAAAACTGGCTAGGGCTTTATTGTATTGGGA
Source organism: uncultured Bacteroidota bacterium (assembly GCA_903929655.1). Taxonomy (GTDB): domain Bacteria; phylum Bacteroidota; class Bacteroidia; order Chitinophagales; family Chitinophagaceae; genus JABDGU01. Next base: position 2,192 of record CAIYVS010000687.1, read on the forward strand.
GACCGCCACATAGATCTCTCCTGTTTTAAGTTCAATTACTGCAAGCGTTATCGAGTCATTAGGATTACATTCCTTCTCCGATTTCATACACCTGTCCAATACTTTTATGGAGTTCTCATAGTTTTCCAGTGCATGCTGATAATCACCCAGGTTATAGTAGATCAAACCTATATTGGCCAGAATACTCATCCGGTTTATTGGCTTCGTCTCGAAAACTAATGCATGTTTATAATTATCCAGGGCTTTGCTATAATCTGCCAGATAAAAATCGTACACATTTGCAATATCATGATAACTAATTGCAAGCCAAATGGTATCTCCTAATTTTTGGGCTTCCACCAGGCCTTTTTGAAAATACTCTAAGGCAATGCTTCGCTTATCTGACCATTCTTCATTTATGGTCCCGAGATTATTATCAGCATTGATGACCCCCTCCCTCCAGTTTATCGATTTGCTTAGCTCCAAGGCTTCCATTGCATATCTTAATTTATCAGCAGAGTCCTTACGATTTAATAGGCTTGATAATTGTATCAATATGTTCACTTTTGCAGTATCGGCCTTAGCATGCTCCAATCCGGCTTTCAGGGAATCTATGGTATTTTTATTTCCGGCAGATTGCCCCTCTGAATGAAAAGGACAAATCAATAGGCCGATAAAAAAAAATAAAGCAATCCTGAACCTATAAAGCATC
>CAIYVS010000688.1 GCA_903929655.1 uncultured Bacteroidota bacterium
AAAACATTGCCTGTTCCTGATGCAGTAATATACGCAAGTGTGAATGGACCAATTGAGGATAATATAAGGCATCCAATGGCGCTTATACTTAATATTATTACTGGCTTCCCTTGTTTTGAGCTCCGTATATCCCTTATGAAAAAGTAGCCGAATATATAGGTAGTGATAATGAATATTGTTGAAAAAAGTATAGAAAAGAAAGCATAGCCTTGTATTAAGAAAGCTATCGTCATCAGAATGGCACTGACGAATGTGCCTGATAATATCCACTTGTAAACAGGCTTATTGCTTGCATTTTCGGGAAGTATCTCGTAGGTCATTAATGTTAATAAAGCAAGCGATACCCAGCCTATGAACGCAAAGTGGGAATGTGCATTCAACAGGTTTTTAAATTCAATAAATTCCATGGAAAATAGCATTTTGCACCTTAGCAGAATGCCCAATAGTGCCACTATACAAAGATTGAATAATGTAATGGTGGTCCAGAGATTTTTATTTGTTTTTAAATACACAGGCTATATTGATTGATATACTTTTGGATTTTCTATTCTTAAAAAACCTTTACCTTTTTTTAATTTAGATGCAAGATCGCTTACTGATGTTTCTTCCAGCATTTTTTTAATATTACTCCTGATGCCTTTAAATTGATTATGAATAGGGCAGGGTTCTGTCTCAGAACATTCACTAAGTCCCAGGCCACAGCCTGTAAACAATTTGTCTCCGTCTATAGCGTTAACAATTCCAATTATTTTTGTGTTGTTCTGTTGCTGGTCCATATAGAAGCCACCCTTAACTCCTTTTTGTGAACTTACAATCTTGTGATGCCCCAGTGTTTGCAATATTTTTGCAGTAAAATGGCTGGGGGCTTCTATATGACTGCATATTTCAGCAATGCCTACCTTGTTGTCGATGTCACTCTCTGCGGATATATATACTGCAGCCCTAATCGCGTATTCACATGTTTTTGAAAACATAATTTTATATTTATTTTAACCAAAATGTATCATTCCATTCTTTTTCATGCAGCTGATTTCCGGAATCAATTTTCATGCCGGCTACCTGTAATTCTTGTGCATTTGCCACTTGTTCTATATGTGGAAATAAATTCCTTTCTTCAAACCTGATATGTTGCTCTAACAGATCGGCGAAATCATTTAATGTTTTTTCGGCATTATTTGTTTCCTGTTTTATTCTGAGAGTATATTTTTCTATCTTCTCATGTTCATCCTCTGCTTGTATGCGGAATGAATCTGTTGCTGGTAATAATGTAAAAAGAAATTTTTCTTCTTTTTGAAAATGAAGCTTGAGACTTGTATTGCAAAAGTGAAGCGTATAATCAACTATTCTTGAAATGTCGGTTTTGTTTGATAAACCCGTGCGTATTTTCCAACACAATAAAAGTCCGTCATGATGCTCCCTTGATAAAGGAACCAATTCTTTACTACGTTTTATTGGTTTGGTTTGCTGCATGATATCTATATTTTTCAAGCGCAAGATACAACTTATTTAATTAAAGATAAAAATGTCTTTAATTAATATTGTTATTGTATTCTAAAATTCTTTGCTTCTTTTTTATAATCTCTTTTAAGTAAATAATGCTTATTGTTCCAAGTCCAATTATTAAGCCAATACCAGCATATGAAAGTATGTTTATCGCTTGAAATACTGGTTTCATAATTTCATTAAAGTTGTCCATTTGCAATACAGTTGTTCTGTATCCTTTTATAATACCGGCTACTATTAATGTAACCCAAAAAATGCCCAGGCTATATTGGCTGATCCAATAAAATACATTGATGACACGTTTGCTGTATTCTGTTTTGTTGTCTATTCCCAACATGTAAGTGAAGCTTCCAAGCAATATCATCGTGTTTATTCCAATAGTAGTGCCCATAGCATGGGCTACTGTAATATGGGTGCCATGAGTATAACGGTTCACAGCAGGTATGGACATACCTAAAGCAAGAAGTAAATTCATAAATACCCAGAATTCAGCAGCAATTAAAAACCGGTAGGTAATAAGGTGTTTAAATTTTCTTTGTTCATCTAACTTTGATTTAAACCCTTGAATTATACTGATAAGGAATAAAAATTCTGTCATACTGATAATATAAGCCACATCTCGTATCCATTGAGCTGTCGGTACATTATAAATATGGTGCCCCCAATTAAACATCAGGTTGCTCAAACCGAGGAAATAAAAGAAAAAAGCTTTTGGACTTTTTGCTATTGATGCATCTCCGCTGATCTTAACCATAAGAAAAAGAGCTGTGCCATATATCATTTGATTCCAGGCTCCGACCATTGATCCGTTTGATTTCCATTGCACAGTAACTTCTCTGAGAAATGAATAACGGAACCATGGTATCTGCCATAGGTTCTGTTCAATAAATGTGATAAAGAAAAAGAAGATACCTGTTGACCACATCCAAACATACAGAGGTTTAGGTCTTGATGACTTGTACCAGGGAATATAATATGCTACCATTAAAAGTATCCATGCTGTCAGAAGTGGCAAGCACAATATGGGCGGAAATTCCCAATACTCTCTTCCTCCGAATATTTTAAAAGCATAACAACCGAAGATACTAAGTATAGTAAGCATCCAGGTGATCATAAATGTATTAGCCAACAGTTCTGATACCCGTATTTTGGGAAATTCCTCCTTCTTATAAAACCAGACGCCTGCAACAGCCCCTGAAATGATCCAGAATAAAGCAGCAGAAACATGAAATGGCCTCAGTTGGTAGAAAGGCAAAAAGCGATTGTAGGCTTCAGGATATAAGAATGCCCATGTTGCCAGAAGACCAAAAGCCAGAGTGACTAGCAAAAGCGTTAAAGCAAAAAAGGTATATATGCGAAATACAGAATTCATTATTTAGTTTTTAATATCCAGGGAGCCAGTCCATTCAACTGCAGATGCAGGCACCCTGCTTTTTCCGCTTTTATCTATCCAGGCCAGGTATAGGATCAGGTCATTAACATCAGAATCATTCAGATGAAAATCAGGCATTCGTCCTGTGCCATGCTGAATGAACACTTTCATATAAATTGGTCCCTTGTCTTTTTGAGATGCTACATTAGTCAGGTCAGGGCCCATATAACCTCCCAACCCATAGATTTGGTGACAGCCTTGACAATTTTTTTCCTGCCATACTTTCCATCCTTGTTTTACATGTTCGTCCGGTATTCCGCTAATATTTTTCTCATCACAACGCGTATATATCAACCATGAAGAAGTGATAAAAGTCAAAAGCAATAGGATCCAGATTATGCGGGCCATTTTTATTAATAATTATTATTTCAAAGAGTGCAAGATGCTTTATTCCTGATTTAATAGTTGAGTTGTACGAAATGTAACAACTTAAATATTATACAGCGTTGCTGAATATTCTTTTCTCCTTATCTGCTTTGTTGCGATGCAAATACAGATCAAATGCACTGCAAACATTCCTGACAAAGTTTCTTCCAAGGGGAGTTAATTCTAAACCATTGTCTTTAAGAACAAGCAAATTATCTTCTTCCAGTTTTTTTAACTGCGGCAGGCAATATTCATTGATGATATCAATATCTTCAGCCAGGTAGCTCGTTTTTCCCTTACAACTGATATCCAAAATATACCTGCCGAACCGGATGTCTTCATCACTCAGAAAATATCCTTTTTGAACAGGGAGATTGCCTGCATTCACTAATTCGTAATAATCATGAATCGTTTTGCTGTTTTGTGCAAAGGCATCACCGGTACTGCTTATAGACGATACTCCCAGGCCAATGATAACTGCACTATGCTGAGTAGTATAGCCCATGAAATTGCGATGCAAGCGACCTTCTTTCATTGCAATGTAAAGATCATCATCATTTAAGGCAAAATGATCCATGCCAATATCATTATAGCCACTTTCAATAAATAACTGCTTCCCTAATTGGTATAAAGCCATCTTTTCCTCAGCTGTCGGAAGATCTTTTTCATCAAATAATCTTTGCCCCCTGCTGGTCCACGGCACATGTGCATAACTATAAAATGCAATTCTATCCGGCTTTAAAGAGATAGATTGTTTAATAGTCTGCTCCATCCTTTGCATAGTCTGTAAAGGCAATCCATATATTAAATCAAAGTTTACAGATTTATATCCTATTTCCCTGGCCATTTCTGTAGCCTGACGTACATTTTCAAACGGCTGTATCCTGTTAATAACTCTCTGAACTTCCGGATCATTATCCTGTACACCAAAAC
>CAIYVS010000689.1 GCA_903929655.1 uncultured Bacteroidota bacterium
CAATTTTATCGCTGAAAAAGATGACACCTACTTTATCGTGGTTGGTAGTGGCAGAGAAAGATAGTACTGCACCGATCTCTGTGATGAGGTCGCGCTTGAGGCGCATTTGGGTACCAAAAAGGGAGCTGGTACTTACATCTACCAGCAGCATCATGGTAAGTTCTCTTTCTTCCTCAAAAACTTTCACGAAGGGATGAGAGAAGCGTGCGGTAACATTCCAATCTATAAATTTTATATCGTCACCGGGAACATATTCGCGCACTTCGCTGAAAGACATACCACGGCCTTTGAAAGTGGAATGGTATTCACCCGCAAAGATGTGATTACTCAAGCCCCTTGTCTTAATTTCTATTCGCCTTACTTTCTTTAAAATTTCAGCAGTGGTCATTTAATTCAAAAGTAAAAAGTCAAAATTCAAAAAATGCTCTTGAATTTGAGCTAGGCAAAAATTAAAAATTGAGAGCAAATAGCAAAAAGCTAAACGAATTTTTAACTTTTCTTATAAATCAGGCTGTAAGCGAATGTTTTGTTATAACGCTTTTTAAAATACCAGCCATTTTCTCCGCCCGTTCCTGTGCCTGGGCTTCGCTCCATAAAAGGCTCACAGATGAAGAGACACAACGCCCCATAATAGCGTCACTGGCAGGAAATGCCTGGTTGGTGTAATGCATTACCTGCATTTTCTGCTGTTCCGGGAAACGGTGCATCCAGGAGCCGCTTTGCAGGTGTTGCCATTTGCGCACATAGTGCCAGTTATTATCATACCAGTAGAAATTGCCTGTGATGCCAGCAGCAGCTAATTCAGTTACTGCATTCCGGGTCATTTCTTCGGTAGGCAGGAAGAAGGAGAGGAAGGAGCCTGTATCACCGGCAGGATCCGGAATGCGGCGGAAACTTAAACCCTCCACGTTCTTCAAAACCTCATATATAATGCTGTGGTTGCGTTTCTGGATAATTAAAAACTCATTCAGCCTGCGTACCTGTGCAAGGCCAACGGCTGCGTGGAGCTCTGAAATGCGGTAGTTATAGCCCAAGTAGGGATGCAGGTCTGCGCCGCGGTCTTTGCCCATATGGTCATGACCATGATCGCTGTACTGATCGCATTTTTTATAAATTTCTTCGTTATTAGTGATTACAGCACCACCTTCGGCGCAGGTAATGATCTTTACAAAATCGAATGAAAAAGTACCTGCGGCGCCTATTGTACCTACTGATTTGCCTTTATAAGAAGCGCCGATAGCCTGGCAGGCATCTTCCAGTAAGATAAGTTTATGTTTTTCGCAGATGGCTTTCAGTTCATCCATCTGGGCCATGCTGCCGCACATATGCACGGGCATAACAGCTTTGGTATGGGGTGTAATGGCATTTTCAACTGCCTGGGGATCTAATGTGAGGGTATCGTCAATATCGACCAATACAGGTATGGCACCGACAGACAAAACAGCTTCGAAACTTGCCACGAAAGTAAAGGTGGGCATAATGATCTCGTCGCCAGCGCCTATACCTAGTGCAGCCATAGCGGTAGTAAGGGCTGCTGTGCCGGAGCTGAGTAAGTGAGCATGACCTACATTAAAGGTTTTGCAGATTTCCTGTTCCAGTTCCTTTGCTTTCCATATGCCTTTACGGGGGCCATCGAAACCATATCTCATCAGGATACCGGTTTCTAAAACATCGTTTACTTCTTTGCGCTCAGCTGCGCCAAATAATTCAAAGCCTGGCATTGTATTAGATTTTATTTAACAAAAGTAACTTTTTCAGAGTTTACTTATGATGTGCAAGATATGAATTATGATTTTTTTAAGTTTAGCAAAGGCCCTAAGTATTTGCATTTTTAAGTCATTTACAATCTATCTTTGATAAAAAAAATTTCGGTATGAACATCTCAAACAGGTTTTTAAGCATTTTATTTGCTTCATCACTGCTATTTGCAGCATGCGGCGGAAACAATTCTGAACAGGGCAAAACGGCTGCAACAGCGATGCCTTATCCGAATGTGTCGCTAAGTGCGGTAGGTACTTCACCGGAATTCCCGAATGCACAATTAGATATAGCTTCTGTAAGTGCTGTAAAAGAAGGGAAGGATTCTGCCAAAGTAAGTTTCAATTTTGCTGTTAAAAATTATGAATTGAAAATGCAGACTTCTGATAACGGAAGCAAATTGTGCAATAATTCTGCAAAAGGCCAGCATATACATTTTATACTGGACAACAAGCCCTACCAGGCTCTTTACGAACCTAAAAATGAAATAGTGCTTGCAAACAGCACAGAGCATTACCTCATGGCATTCCTGTCGCGTTCTTATCATGAATCTTTGAAGAATAAGGGTGCTGCATTGGTATACCATTTTATGATAGACGAAAACGGGAACCTGAAGAAACTGGAAGATACGAAAGCGCCCATGGTGTTTTACAGCCGCCCCAAAGGGGATTATATAGGTAAGGATACATCGAATGTACTTTTGGATTTTTATGTATGGAATTGCAGTTTATCAAATGACGGATATAAAGTGAAAGCGCACATCAGCAACAATGATATACCTAGCCAGGATACTACAGTAACTATCAGCGACTGGAAATCTTATTTTATAAAAAACCTGGGCGTCGGGACATCGCATGTAACACTTACATTGGTGGACAAGGATGGCAAAGACGTGGATGGACCCAATACCAGTGTATTGCGCGATTTCAGACTTGCTGCATCTGAGCCGATGAAGTAGGTAGCTATTTGGTTTAGTTTATACGATATATAATTTGTCAGCCCCATGCCTTATAGTATGGGGCTTTTTTTAGGGAATAATTCTGCAATATTTGAAATAAATCAATGGTTTTTATATCATTGTAAAAAATACCTTTAATGAGACCCCTGAATTATCTCCTTATCCTAACGCTGTTTTTTGCATCCTGTAAACTGCCGCAATATGGCGAAACGAATCATACTGCTCCCGACCCTTATGTGGAATTGAAAGACGGCACTACCAAACAAGCCGAGACTGTGGAAATAAAACACGGGGTATTTGGTACCAGCATTATAGCCGACGGGAATAAGTATAAGCCAAAGGAAGTGGCTTTTTTCAGCACAGGGAACGCAAAGTTTGCCTGTATTGGCAGAAAGCCTTTAATATGCCCTGAAGTTGTGCAAGGCAAAATAAACCTGTACAGGCAGTTGTACGAAGAAGTGGATATGAAGACGGGAATGAGCCATACCCGTGCGATCTATTTTATGCAGGCTGCCGATTCTAAAGAGGTAAGCGGGATAAGTTATAGTAAACTAAACAAGATCATACCGTCTGACGCTCCTGCACATTCTTACCTTGAGCGTTATAATAAAACCAGGAAGTTTACAGCTACTGCCAGCTGGGCTTGTGTAGGCGCTATAGTGGGAGGTGCTGTAGTGATTGGTTCAAGCCCGGCCCTTGGTGCGGCTGCCCTTGGCGCTGGTGTTGTAGGGCTATTTTCTTTTACGGTTGCAAAAATGGTTAACAGGCGCAAATTGTATAAAGCGATAGAGTTTTATAATAAAAGCGAGTAGCGACCTTAATGAGGCATACTGTTAAATAAAACATAAGTGGTGACAGAGTTTGAAAAGCGCTACCTTTATGGTATGGTATTTGCAAAAACTTCTGCAAAACTTTGATGTCTAAAAACTGCTTCATGAGAAAGAATATACTTTTTGCGACGTTTGGCTTACTGGCTTTAATCATGGTCACAAGTTGCCATAAGGATAATCCGATAAGCAACGTTACTATACAAAACTATACTAATACAGATATTTACGGAACACTTAACGGGGTATCCATTACAATACCTTATGGCGGCAGCCGTACTTATTCGGCAAGGGCAGGAAGTATCATAAACGGGCAGCTGAGCGGAACGGGAGGGACATTAAGTGCGCCTATAGGCATTTCGCTTTCGTGGGATCTGAGTACTTATTATTTTCCTGCTTCAGGAACCGAGGTGATACCTATTGATGTGCCTGAAAGCTATTTTTACCTCACTATTAAAAATATTTCACCGGTAGCTGTTAAGCAGGTAGAAGTTAATAGCGGACTTAATGGGCAAACGACAGACTATGTCAGCGTACCAAATGATGGATATGTATATGGTATCGGGTATTATCCGGCATATTCCAATTCTAACCTTTATATAACCATGACTGATAATAGCTATTTCTCTTGGTCAAGTTTAAATCTCCCGTTTACAGCTGACCAGGTATTTGCTGCTCTGCTTCAGTAAAAGATCAGGCTATTACTTTTATATGCGGATCAGGCGATTCCATATTCAGGATTTGCACTATTCCCGGTTGTTTACCAGGTTCTATACTGCCAATAAGATCATCCATTTGCAGTGCGCAAGCGCCATTATAAGTGGCCCATGTAAGCATCGTCTCCCAATCAAGTGAAGGGAAATATTTTTTCAGGGTTTGTAATTCTGCAAGCACAGAGAGCTGATGATTGGATGCGAGGCTGTCTGTGCCAATGCATATCCGCGCATGTTGTTGCATAAACATTTCCACATCCGGCAACTGGTGCTCTATATACATATTTGGGGCAAAAACACCAGGACACATTTTTAAGATAGCTCTGGGCAATCTCTACGTCATTGCGTTTTGTAAATGTATTATGGATGAACAGGAAAGGA
>CAIYVS010000690.1 GCA_903929655.1 uncultured Bacteroidota bacterium
ATAAAATTGAGGATAAAATATTTGAAGCAAACCCAATAAACATTTTTGTGGAGAATAATCGAAACACTTTTCTAAACGAAGAAGGAGTAAAACACGATATTATAGAACAAATTTATACTCAATTAGATAGTCTTTTTGCTCCAGTTTTACAGGATGTTAAAGTAAGCGGTAATTTGAGTGGTAATAATCTTAAACAATTGCTTTTTCTTACTTATGTAATGAAGTGGAGAGTTCCACAATATGACGAATCATTTAATAATGCCAAAGGCGTTTTTTCAGTTGATGATTTGGGATTAGGGCTCAAATATGAGGAATCCCAATTAAAAGTTGAAATGGAGTCGATTTTTAACACTGATTTTCATCAAGAGCTAAAAAGGTTTTTATTGGCAGTTCAACCTTTCAGATTTTCAGATGATTTTAAAAGGATCTATAATAATAGCTTTATTGTTTATTCTGAATTTCCGGCTATATTGGGAGATTGTCCTGTAAACGAAGCGCCTATAATATCGGACGAAGTTTATGAAGATTTTGTATTTCCCCTTACTCCATATCTAACTTTAGTACATAGTAAACGCATAGATAAACTTGAACTCCAATCGTTTCTTGATACAGGAAAAGAAGAAAAAGTAAATCAATTTATAAAAGACTTCTCAATCGCAAGAGATTTGTCAACCCTTGCCCTATCAGGAAGATTTGCTGGCTACCATGATAAATATTATTTCAATATTATACTTGATGGTTATAAAAGTGCCTTAAAGAAAGAAGGACTGAGGGGAATGATTAATGCTACAGTTTTCAATATACTTTATAACTACAAGGAGTATTTATAATATGCTAAATCAAACGCTAATCCTATATAATCTATTATCACTTTAACCTTTTTCGATTTATTTATTTCATAATTAACGTGGATACTTGGCTTCGTTTTGCTTTAAAGAATAATGATTACCTGTTTCACGTACTTCGAAATATCAAATTGGAGCGCCGTTGGGTCCTAAGATATTAAAGGCTCTAAATTCAGTTAGCCCTATATAATCGAACACATTATAGGTGAATTATGCCGCAAGCAAATCGCCTAATAATTTTAGATCATCTATTAAATAGTTCGAGTTTTGTACCAATAGGTTCACAGAACAAAAATGAATAGCCTTGACAGTACTCACTTTCAGGGCTTTTTCATATTTACTCTCGTTTCTTCATATGTTCCAACTTTTCTTAATCATTTGTTAAGCAATTCTAATCCTGTTGTTAAACGCACAGCAAAAATCTTCATGTTTGTTTTCCCGCTGCATCTTTGTATCGTCAATAACAAATGACACAAAAACGAAACAAAACAAAAACATTTTTAAACAAACAAAAACAAACAAACAAATGAAAAAGATCATTATTCTCTCCGCAGCAGTTTTAGGCTTTAATATGGCCGCAAACGCACAGGCTACTTCATCAGCTAACCAGAACGTAGCTCTTAGTCTTTCAAACGCAATCGCTATTACTTTCGTTGCAACAGGAAACGCTACCGGAAGCGCATTGTCTCTTCCTTTTTCTACAGTAGCTGATTACACTAACGGTGTAACTTCGTCTGTACAACAGTTAAAAATTCAATCAAACAAGGCATTCAACGTTACTATGAATGCAAATGCAGCTAATTTCACTTATTCAGGTTCTACTACTCCTGCTCCTGTTATGCCAGTTTCAAACCTCAACATGATGGTAACTGCTAACAGCACCGGTGGTACTATTGCCAGCACTTATGGTACCTCATATACTGATGTTACGAACACAGCAGCTACTATATTGTCCGGTTGCGCCAATGGTGGTAACCAAACTTTTTCAGTTCAATACCAGGCAACTCCCGGCTTTATCTTCCCGGCGGGTACCTATACTACTAATGTAATTTTCACTGCGACTCAACCTTAACACAATATTATTATATATATAAAGGGTTCCTTTTCGGGAACCCTTTTCTTTTACATTAATTAACAAGCAATGTTTATCTATAACTGGTACACAACCCATACAAGAGAATTAAATAGGTCTATTTGTAAACTCTATGATAAGGTTATTAAACCAGAATATGAAAAGTAATACCTTTAGGCATTATTTTTAACAAATGAAAATACCCGGTCCAGGCGAGGAGTTTCTTAATGAAACAGGCGCTATTGCAAGATTCACAGGATCTTTTGTGCGTGAAACTGTTAGCCCACGATACGAAATCAAGGAATTTATAAGGCAATGTTATCTAATTGGCTATAAGTCTCTGCCACTTATTGGTTTAACTGGATTTATCATGGGACTGGTGCTGACGATGCAGCTGCGCCCCACGATGATAAGCTACGGAGTTGAAGCCAAGCTGCCCGCCATGGTGAGTTTATCTATTGTACGCGAAATTGGCCCTGTCATCAGCGCTTTGATTTTTGCGGGCAAAATAGGCTCCAGCATAGGAGCCCAATTGGGCTCTATGCGTGTAACGGAACAGATTGATGCCATGGATGTTTCCGGCACCAATCCTATGAAATTTCTTGTTGTTACACGAGTGCTGGCAGCAACTTTAATGTTACCTATACTTTCTATCCTGTCGGATACCATATCACTGTATGGTTCGTTCCTGGGCGTTAATATCCGCAGCCATATGAGTGTTCACCTGTTTATAAACCAGGTCTTCTCAATATTAAACTTTACGGATATTTTGCCATCCATCATAAAAACTTTCTTTTTTGGCTTTGCTATTGGTATTGTGGGCTGCTACAAAGGGTACTATTCCAAAAACGGAACAGAAGGTGTAGGTCATTCTGCAAATTCGGCTGTAGTATTGTCCTCTGTTATAGTTTTCATTTTAGACCTTCTCGCCGTGCAAATAACCGACCTGCTTGGCTATAATTAAATCAGTGAATGGATATAGTCTCTGCAAAATATCAAAATACAGCTTACCAAACGGGAGAACCTGTAATTACAATTTCCAAACTGAAAAAACAGTTTGGAAAAAATAAGGTCCTGGATGAATTCGACCTGACCTTGCACAAAGGTGAAAGCATTGTGGTTTTAGGGAGGTCGGGAGCGGGCAAATCTGTGTTAATAAAATGCGTTATTGGTCTTATGCAAGCCGATTCGGGGATAATTGATGTTTTAGGTAAGGACATTACTACCTTTAACCATCATGAACTGGACAAAATGCGTATGCGCGTGGGCTTTCTTTTTCAGAGCAATGCCCTGTATGACTCTATGACTATCCGGGAGAACCTTGAATTTCCTATGAGAAGGCACCTGACAAATATCAGTGCAAAAGAATCGGAAGAAAGGATTATTGAAGCGCTTACGAATGTAGGACTGGCCCATACTGTAGATATGATGCCTGCCGAATTGTCTGGTGGCATGCAAAAACGTATCGCTCTGGCACGGACGCTTATTCTTAAGCCCGAAATCATCTTATACGATGAGCCAACCACAGGCCTTGACCCTATTACTGGTAAAGAAATCAGCACATTAATAGTCGAAATTCAGGAAAAATACCAAACTTCGTCTATTATTATCTCGCATGACATGAAATGTGTAAAGACAACAGCCGACAGGGTAGCTGTTCTATTAAACGGTAAATGTCATGCAATAGATACTTACGATATGCTTGAAAAATCTGAAGATACCCTTGTAAAACAATTTTTTGAATAGTAGATATGGCTAAACAAACAGTAAATAATATTAAACTTGGCCTTTTTGTAATAGTGGGGCTTGTGCTGCTGGTAATATCACTGTATTTGATCGGTAAGAACAGCAGCTTTTTCGGGTCAAATATCCAGTTAAAAGCCAGGTTCCATAATGTCAATGGTCTTGTGGAAGGGAATAATGTACGTTTTTCGGGTATCCAGGCAGGGACTGTGAAAAAGATCAATATCATTGATGATACCACGATTGAGGTGACCATGCAGGTGAAAAAGTCGTTAAAGCCTTTTATACATAAAAACGCATTGGCGAATATTGGCAATGAAGGCCTGATGGGCAATAAAGTGATCAACATTATCCCAAATGATGAGCCAGCTCCGGTAATAGACGATAATGACCTGCTGACAACCAAACAACGTGCCAATACGGACGAAATTTTTCAAACTCTTTCCAGCACAAACAATAACCTGCAGGATATTTCTCATGACCTGGCCATTACAGTGAGGCGAATCAATAATAGCCAGGGTATCTGGAAACTTTTTAATGATACTTCTATCTCTACATATGTGAACCATTCGCTGAAGAATATTGATAATGCTGCCGCACAGGTAAATGATATGGCTAAGGTCTTAAACAATATTACTATAGACATGCAACATGGAAAAGGAACGGCAGGAGTTTTATTCAGCGATGAAAAATCGGGCACAGATCTTAAAACAGCCATTAGCCATATCAATAACGCATCTAAAGAAGCCGATGAGCTCATTTCAAAACTAAATAAACTCACCGAGCAAACCCAAAACGACCTTGATCACGGCCACGGTATAGCCCATGATATACTTAAAGACTCATTAGAGGCCAAGAAACTTAAAAACAGCCTTAGCAATATAGAAAAAGGTACTGCTGCCTTCAGCGAAGATATGGAAGCCTTAAAACATAATTTCCTTACACGCCACTATTTTAAGGAAGAGAGAAGGAAGAAAAAAAGGAAAGCAAATTCACAGGATTCTCAGTAATAATCTTCGCGACCTTTTATTTGTGCCGGACAAAAAAAGTTAATACCCTTATGGATCGATGCTATGTTAAATACCCAATGATGCTGGTCATCATTATGAAAATGCATGAATACTATTTTTGCAAACAATAATAGAAAAGATGCTAAGTAAAAGTTTTTATATTTTTTTATTTACATTCACACAGGCAGCTATATCGCAGGCCCAATATATATTCAGATCGGTAGAGGATGTATGGAAATACGCGGACACGCATAACATAACTATACTTACCGCAAAGCATGAATATGATAAAGCCTATTTTTCAAGGCTGCAATCGTATAGCAATGCTTTGCCGCAGGCTAGCCTGACAGGTTCTTTTACGGATAACACTGCGTTGCAAACCACATTGATACCGGGTGAAATTTTTGGTGCTCCTGCCGGAACATACAGGGCGGTTGCTTTCGGGCAGAAGTATATTTATACGGGGGGCATTACTGCACAGGTAGATATCCTGAACCTGCAAAACTGGTTTAATATACAGGTGGCTAAAAAGACAGAAGATTATAACAAAGCCTCTCTTGCCAATACACGCAAAACGATTTATCAGCAGATCGCTACCCAATACTATTCCTACCTGCTGATGCAGGAAGCTGCCAGGCTGGCCAGACTGAGTGAATCTATTGCTGATTCCGTATTCCAGTCTGTAAGCAATAAATATAAGGAAGGCAATGTGAGCGAGGCCAATGTGGATGTTTCAAAAATGAACCTGGAAAGGGCGCAGCAAACCACTATTACTGCACAATACCAGATGCAAAGCAGCAAAAACAATCTAAAAGCATTGTTAGGGCTTTCATTACAGGATTCATTGGCTTTTGAAGGCACTTTACAGAACAGCACTGACTATGCAGCAGATATACCCATGCAGGAGGACCCATCTATCAGGCTGGCACAATACCAGTCCCAGGTAAGTCTGGGGCAGTACAGGGCCGCTAACAGTAATTTCATACCTACACTGACATTAATTTACAGTAATACTACCCAGCAATATGATAATAAGTATGAGCCTTTCCAGGGTGGGCCTGCATGGTTCCCTGCAACTTATTCGAGTCTTAAAGCCAGCTGGCCTATATTTAATAGTGGTGGTAAATTGTTCCAGTCTAAGAAGAACAAAATAACGTATGATGAGAACTGGCAACAGTATGAGAATACAAAGAAACAGTGTGCCATAAATGATGAAAACCTGCGCCTGAATTACGAGAAAGCAAAGGCATTTTTACAGAAAACAGAGGATGTGATGAAGCTTTCTTTCGACAATTATTCGCATATATCCTATCGCTACGAGGCAGGCATACAGTCTTTAGACGAGCGCCTGAATGCTTTTTCTGATTATATTAATTACCAAAACCAATACCTGAATAGTTTATCTGATTTGCTGGTACAGATATACCAGCTTAAGATACGCCAACAATCATTTTAACACACAAACGATGAAAAAACAAATTGCTTTCTTAAGCATATTTTTATTGTTGTCTGCAACAGCATGCAAACCTAAATTTGACAAAACATCACCTGTATACGCACCCGTTACGGAAGCGGTGTTTGCATCGGGAAGTATTGAACCTAAAGATGCTTATACGCTTACTTCTTTGTCTGACGGATTTATAGTAAAGAGCTATGTTACTGAAAATGACCTGGTCCATGACGGGCAATTGCTTTTTCAGCTGGACAACAGGCAGCAAAATACACAGGTGAAAATAGCCGAGACAAACCTGCAATACGCAAAGATCAGTGCGGCGGGTAATTCCCCTACCCTTTTACAGATCAGGGCCCAGATAGATGCAGCCAAAATAAAGCTGCAAACGGATTCTATCAATTATGTTCGCTACCAGCATTTATCGAGTACTAATTCCGTATCGAAGGCTGACCTGGACAATGCAAGACTTGCTTATGAGTCTTCCCGCAGTGCATATCAACAAACCTTGGAAAACTATAAAGTAGCAGCAGATAAAGTAAAGCAAGATCTTTCCAATACAAAGTCGCAATTGCAAAATGCATTGGCGGGCAACCAGTATTATAATCTGCTGGCTATTGGCAGCAGTAAGGTTTACCAGATCTTTAAGAAACAGGGAGACCTGGTACGAAAAGGAGACCAGGTGGCACAATTGGGCAACCCGGATTCCATAGTCGTTAACCTGGATGTAGATGAGGGTTCTATAAGCAAAGTGCAATTGGGGCAACAAGTACTGGTGGAACTGAACACTGAAAAAAACAAGACCTACGAAGCAAGGATAAGTAAGATATACCCTCACTTTAACGAGACCTCTCAATCGTACAAAGTGGAAGCACGTTTTCTGAAAGAAATGCCGGGGCTTATTTCGGGTACGCAATTGCAGGCTAATATTATAACATCTAAGAAAGACAAGGCACTGATGATACCACATATTTATGTTATGAATGGCAATAAGGTATTAAAACAGGATGGCAATAAAATGGATACCGCTACTATTACCACAGGTATTGTTTCTGAAGCATGGATAGAGGTATTGAGCGGGCTGAGCGAGCGTGATGTGATATTAAAAGAGAAAAATGCAGGTACCAGTGGAAACGCAGTGACAATGCCTAAGTAAACCATCAGCAATGCTTGTAAAACAACAAAAATGAAGATCAGTGTAAATACCGAGATAGCGCTTACTTACCTTTCTGCAAGGAAGAAACAAACGTTGATAGCCTCTATGGGTGTGATGTTTGGTATTTCTATGTTCATATTCATGCAATCCCTTATGAAGGGGACCAATGACTATTTTGAGAAGCAATCTTTCAATACTACTCCGCATATACGCCTTTACAGCGAAAACAAGGTGGCAGATAATCACATGATGACCTCCTTCCTTAATGATCCTTCTTTAAAATTATTGACCAATCCCAAACAGCTTATACAAACCCAGGGTATCATCAATCCTTATGGCATCATACATGAGATACTTAAAATCCCACAGGTATATGCTGTTACGCCACAGGTTACAGGCAATGTGATCTATACAAGCGGCAGCATACAATTGAATGGTACTATTGCCGGCGTGGACATTGTGCAGGAGGACAAGATGTTTGATATGCAGGGCAATATGCAAAGCGGTGATTTCCATGACCTGAACAGGGTAAACAATGGGATACTGATAGGTAAAGGCATTGCCGATAAACTAAGCCTTCATACCGGAGATAATATTACTGTGACCTCTGGCACGGGCAGCCCAACCATTATGAAGGTAATAGGCATTTATGCAACCACCATAAAACAGATCGACGAAACCAAGTCTTATGCAAATATTGTACAGGTGCAAAACATGCTTGGCAAAGACCGGAGTTATGTAACTGATATAAAGATAAACCTGAAAGACTATAACAATGCACCTATAGTAGCAAGGGAAATAGAAACACTTACAGGCTACAAAGCAGAGGACTGGGTGCAGGCCAATGAACAGCTAAAAGCAGCCTTCAAGATAAGAGCAGTTATCCTGAACTCTGTGATAGGTGTCATTCTGCTTGTTGCGGGCTTTGGCATCTATAATATCCTGAACATGACCATTTATGAAAAGATAAAGGAGATAGCTATACTAAAAGCTACCGGTTTTTCAGGCCGCTCTGTTGTGAGCATCTTTTTGCAGCAGGCAATATATATAGGCCTTATGGGCGGTGTTGTTGGTATCATTGTGGGGTTTCTTATTACTTATATGGTATCCAGGATATATATTGGTGCAGGCACACTTAAGTATTTGCCTATGTCATTTTATATACCTCATTATATAGAGGCTGTTTGTTTCGGTGTGTTAACTACCATTGCTGCAGGCTTCTTCCCTTCTAAAAAAGCATCCCAGGTTGACCCTGTAAAAATAATTCGCGGCTAATGGATACACTAGCATTAAAAGCCACTGGCATCAATAAGTACTTTTATGACCCGGTTAAATTCGAGGTGCTAAAAGACATTTCTTTTGAAGTGAAGAAAAGCGAGTTTGTTTCCATTGTGGGCAAATCAGGTTCGGGCAAGTCTACCCTGCTCTATATTTTATCCACTATGGATACGGACTATGAAGGCGAGCTGCATATTAATGGTAACAAGGTTACAGGCCGTTCGCTTAACGAGCTTGCAGCGCTGCGCAATGCTTCCATTGGTTTTGTTTTCCAGTTTCACTACCTGCTGCCTGATTTTAGCTGTCTTAAAAATGTTATGATCCCTGCCCTACGCCTTGGTAAATTATCGTACAAAGAGGTGGAGCATAATGCATATGAAAGGCTGAAAATGCTGGGTGTGGAAGACCAGGCATTAAAGCGTGCCGACAAATTATCGGGGGGACAGCAACAACGCATTGCTATTGCCCGAGCACTTATCAACCAGCCAGCCATCATTATGGGCGATGAGCCTACGGGTAACCTCGACTCTAAAAATTCAAGGATCGTGTTTGATATGTTCCGGCAACTATCGCACGAGTTTGGCCAAACCATTATCACCGTTACGCATGACGAGGATTTTGCCCATAAGTCTGACAGGATCATTGAGATGAGCGATGGGGTGATCGTGAAATAAAAAATATCAATCACCCAGCTTATCAACTTACAAACAACAAACAAGGAAAACACGCCGGTAGCAACAAAAATCACAAATGCTATTGACAAATACCAATTAAACATCAAAATCAGGCTCGATATTATATTCAACCCTTTCAGGGTTGTTATCCTGGAATATTATTCATCCGTGGGCTTCACCCACGGCTATTCATATTGAAGCCCTTCAGGCTTATCCAACAATATGCCTATTTTTGAT
>CAIYVS010000691.1 GCA_903929655.1 uncultured Bacteroidota bacterium
CCATTAAGAATAAAATACCTGTTTTTTTTCTTGCATAACAAATATAAACTTGCAAATTTCGCAGCATATAAAAATAATTCATTGTAAATAACGTGTTTTATACTATTTGATATATAATAGTAAATATTTTTTTATTTTTTAACTTTTAAAAACAAACATCATGAAAAAGAAAAAAGGAATGCTTTTACTGTTGCTTGGCGTGTGCTTCGCCGCGGCAATATCAATTAATTGGGCTCCACCGCCACCGCCGCCGCTACTACCGGTTGATATAGAACAAAATCCGCCTATAGTTACTAATGTCTGGGTGCAACAACTTCCTGTAAAAACGATAAATGGCAATAACATGCTCGTACAAATCCAGTACCAGGAATTAGAACCTATGCCTGCTGTTTTATCTGTGTATGTAGGTCAGAGCTCGATCACATTATATGATAATGGAACAAATGGCGATATCACAGCCGGGGATAGTATTTATTCGGCATATGTTACTGAAAATATACCAACTTTTCAGAACGACATCAACTCGCGTATAACGGCCATGAATAGCCAATCTTCTTTGCTTAGTTTCCAGGGCTATATGGCTACACAATTATCCGGCCCGCTGACGGCAAGCTCAACAGCTTTTAACAGCAGTGCTTTTAATAACTTTCAGCCGGTTTCATTAAGCCCTACGCTTATCGGCCCGGTTGGTACTGGTGTAATATCTCCATGTACACCAAATATTATCAAGCAAAATTCGCTTTTCATTACTGACCTGTCTGTGGTAGAAGACCCGGCAAGGACCTTCAATGTAGTTAGCGGCACAGGTAACCCCAGTGGCGTCTGGACTTTTAGCACCATGATAAGCAATATGGCTAATTTTTCTATGACTGGGATACATCCTAAAGACCTGATGCATTCATGGTTTATGAATTATGTGAACCCTGTAGTAGTAAACGGCCAGACCATAAGCGAAAGAAGACAGATCATAAATCTCTTTATCGCACCATGGTTTTTAAAAATTGGTATTGTTCCCAATTTAAGTTCTGTAACTGCATCCAACTGGGATTCGTTATGGAATATAGCGCCTGAGTCTGCCCTTTTGAAAACGGCACCTTTTAAATTAATGGCCATTGTTAACCGTTTAGATCTTCGTGGAAACAGCGGATATGCTGGTAGCTTCAATAATGCAGGTGAAACCCGTTTTATTTTTACATTAATTGATCCGAACAAAGGTGATTCTGCAGGAACGCGTGGTTTAGGCAATAATGGTTTGATAACAGGTATGCCACCACTGCAGGTTGGCAATGAATTTGGAGGTGCAAATTTGATAGACTGGAAAGGCATGAATGTAATATTTGAATATGGCAATACCGAAAAGAATCTATGCGACCTGGTGAAATTTGCAAATGAATGGGTGAATTTAAGCACAATGACCCTAGGCAGCGCTACATATAATACTGCATTGGAAGCTATAACAAGAACTGTAATTGATGCAAACGCGGCACCCGGAAAGATAAATGGCAGTGCCATAAACAGGGTAAGAACAAATGAGCGGATCTTTGATACGGCATCGCCAATAGATATACCGACCTGGGAATTATCTGATTGGGAGTTCAGGCAATTTGAATTGCAGAAAACAGGGTTGTTCGCACAGGTTACCCTTACCAATACACCCGTGAATGCAGCTAATGCCATTAATAATAATGGATCCGGAACTGATATGAGTATTGCTTCTTTTGTACCAACTATTCCACTTAACACTGCTGACCAGGATAATCTTATGAATTGGGCATTCAGTTCACCTGCCATTATAGCTAATATACTGAATGGTAATCAAAGTATTCCTGCGGTATTTGGTACCCGTCCGCTATTATCGGGAGGTGCAAGAGTGGACTTTGAGTACCCGCATTACCTGGATCTGAACTGGAAGTCCACAGCACCTAACTATACTGCCTTCGTTGCATCAGGCCATCCGGTTCCGGGCAATGCCATGTATAAACAATTCAGGCAGCAGCTTTCATTAGGTACCTGCCAGGGTTGTCATGCCGGGGAAACCAAGACGGTCTTCACCCAAGTTTTACCTATGGGTTATGGTGTTTCAGCAAAATACTGGAACGGATTCCCAACGCCACCTGATTTTACATCAGGTCAAATAGACGAAAGGTTTTCAAACAAAGCAA
>CAIYVS010000692.1 GCA_903929655.1 uncultured Bacteroidota bacterium
TCTTCCTTTTCTTGGCTGGCATTGAAAAAACCAATGGCTGTATATACACCAATATGGTTCAAATAGATACTTTTGCGTACTTTTTTATCGACACCCAACAACATATTAAACCGGATTTGTAATGTGGATTAAGAAATTGGCCTTATTAGCGTTGTTTAACAAACACAAGTTCTTTGTAAGAACCTGTTTGCTGTTTATGATTTCATGTTGTTTATTTTCCACTACAAAGGCTCAAAACAATGGCGGTTCTGACAGTACAAAAAATTTAAACCTTACTGATTGTATCCGTTATGCATTACAAAACCAACCTGCTCTTAAACAATCTGTAATTGATGAATCGATAGCACATACCAATAATCTTATAGGGCTTTCGGGCTGGATGCCGCAAGTGACAGGGACTGCCACTTTTAATCATTATTTCCAGTTACCAACTGCATTTTCCGGTACTTCTACATTTAGTTCCGGCACCAACTATAACGTAATACCCAGCATCATTGCGTCTCAAAACATTTTTAACAGTGATGTTTTATTTGCGGCAAAAGCTGCTCATTTATTTACCCGGTACTCAACGCAAAACACTGTAAATACTAAAATAAACCTGGTATCTAATGTAACAAAAGCGTTTTATGACCTGCTTTTAACCATCCAGCAAATATATGTTTTGAAAGAAGACACAGCCCGCCTTAACAAAAACCAACAGGATACTTACCACCAATATAAAAGCGGCATAGTGGACAAAGTAGATAATAAACAGGCTACAATTGCCCTCAACAACGCGAATTCACAGTTAAAAAGTGCATTGGAGACTGTAAAGGCAAAATATGCTACACTTAAACTGTATATCGGTTTCACCGATCAGCAGTACTTTACTGTGAATTTCGACACAACGCAAATGTTGCAGGAAGTATATTTTGATACCAGCGAGATGCTGGACTATAATAAACGTATTGAATACAAGCAATTACTCTTATCCAGAAGAATTCAAAAAGAAACTACCTCTTATTATCAATTGAGTTTTCTTCCTTCTTTATCAGCTTTTTATAATTATACACCTGAATTTGAAAGCTATACCTTTCCCCCTCTTTTTAACAAGGCTTATCCATATTCCCTGTTTGGCCTGACATTGAACCTGCCTATATTCCAGGGTTTTAAAAGGCTGGAATATATACATAAATCCAAACTACAGGAAGAAAGGGCTGATTGGGACATCGTGAATACCAAACTAGGCATATACTCTGAATATATTCATGCCATGGCCGCATACAAAAGTAATTTTGTGAATTTACGGGCACAGGCAGAAAATGTTCAGTTGGCTAAAGAGGTTTATAATATTGTGCAATTACAGTATAAAGAAGGCATCAAAACCTACCTGAATGTAATTGTGGCTGAATCTGACTTAAGAACATCGCAAATAAATTACTTAGACGCCTTATTCCAGTTGTTATCCAGCAAGATAGACCTGCAGAAGGCGATGGGAGATATTAACATCAACCCTTAATGGTTTAATCAATTTTTAGTATGACAAGAATAAATTTGAAAATATTTTTATTACCGGCCGCGAGCATTCTGTTATTCTCATGCGGTGGAAGCAAACCTGTTAATCCTGCCGGTATGCCTGTACCGGTAAATTTATATACGGTGCACATGCAGCAGGCAAGCTATTACGATGAATTTCCTGCAAATGTGGTTGCATTAAGCCAGGTAGACCTGCGTGCTGAAGTGGAAGGATATATTACCGGTATGTTTTTTAAGGAAGGTGAACATGTGCGTAAAGGACAGGCACTGTATGAAATAGACAAAAGAAAATACAAGGCCAGCTACGACCAGGCATCGGCTAATGTAAAGGTAGCACAAGCTAACCTGGAGCAGGCACAGAAAGATGCAGACAGGTATATTTATCTTAATGAACATGATGCCGTTGCGAAACAAACACTAGACCATGCCTTAACTACTTTGCAGAACGCCAAAAGCCAGGTCACAGCCTCGAAACAAGACCTTGTGAGGGCGCAGACAGACCTGAAATTTTCTTCTATAACAGCTCCTTTTGATGGCACCATAGGCCTTTCACAGGTAAAGCTGGGGACATTGGTAAGCCCGGGACAAACTATATTAAATACGGTATCGACCAATGACCCTATGGCAGTAGATTTTGTGGTGAATGAAAAACAGCTAAGCTATTTTATAACCTTGCAACAAAAAGGAAATCATCCTGCTGATTCAATTTTTAAGATATTAATGCCTGATAATACTCCTTACCCTATTCCCGGCCATATTTCCGTTATTGACCGCGGTGTTGACCCACAGACAGGTACCATAAAAATACGCACTGTTTTTGCCAACCCAACATCTGCTTTAAGGTCGGGCATGAGCTGTACTATCAGGGTGCATAACCAGGATCTGCAGGATCAATTGATCATACCAATGAAAGCAGTTGTTGAACAAATGGGTGAGTACTTTGTATATGTCTCAAAAGATACTGTGATCAATAATAATACATCAACAGAAGCCGGTAAAGGACCTGCTCCACATCTTAAAGCGGCCCAGCGAAAAGTGATGCTTGGACAAGCGATCGGCTCAAATGTGATCGTAAAGTCTGGGATACAGGAGGGCGACCAGCTAATTGTAGATGGTGTGCAAAAGCTTCACGATGGCTCTGTGATCATGATAGGAGAAAAACCCAAAGCAGCTGCCGGCGGAAGCCATTAATTTTTTATTTTTTTTTGACTGGATGATTCTATGATAGCAAATACATTTATTAAGAGGCCTGTTACCGCTATAGTAATATCGATCGTATTGATATTAATAGGAACTATTTGTATACTCAATTTATCTGTTGGCCAATATCCCGAGATCACCCCACCTGTAGTACAGATTTCAGGCCAGTTTAATGGCGCTGATGCACAGACAGTGGAGCAGACCGTAGCCACACCTATTGAATCGCAGGTAAACGGCACTCCAGGCATGGAATACCTGCAAAGCAACAGCACGGGTAACGGCGCCATGACCATGAATGTTACATTTAACCTGGGCACCGATATTAATGCGGCTACGGTAGATGTGCAAAATAGGGTAAATATAGCTACCCCTCAACTGCCGGATGTTGTAAAACGTTTAGGCCTTACGGTGCGTAAACGTAACCCTAGCATTTTGATGCTGGTAGCGATATACTCCCCCACTGGTTCTCATAACGTTACCTTTTTAGACAACTATACAAACATCTATGTAAGGGATAAACTTTTGCGCGTAAATGGTGTTGGCGATATTTTCCTTAGGGCAGATGATTTCAGTATGCGTGTATGGCTGCACCCTGATAAACTGGCCCAATACGGATTGAGTGCGAATGATGTGATAGCTGCATTAAACGAACAAAATGTGCAGGTTGCTGCCGGCGCTGTAGGTGCCCCTCCGCAACTACATAACCAGGTATTTGAATATAGCATCCTTGTTAATGGTCGTCTTAATAAGGTGCCTGAGTTTGAGAATATTATTGTCAAAACGATTCCCGGCACAGGTTCCCTTGTTTATTTAAAAGATGTAGCAAGGGTGGAATTAGGCAAATTTTCATACGCAAGCAATTCTTTTGTTGATGGTAAAAGAGCTTCTTATCTGCTGGTTTACCAGGCCCCCGGAAGCA
>CAIYVS010000693.1 GCA_903929655.1 uncultured Bacteroidota bacterium
ACAAGCGGCTTTGATCGGGCTGCGGGCTTTGATTTTTCTTTTGCAGAGTGGAACCCGGAACGCAGAAGCGAGCGTGGCAAGTAAAGATGATGACTGAGGTGTGGCTGGTGGCAAAAAAAACTGCCTGAACTCTTCGTATTAACGTGTGAAGCCTACAATATTTAAACCGGCAATGATGCCCTGCAAGGTGGGGCTGCTAACGAGTGAGTCTTTGGTGGCAAGGTCGAAGTCGATATTGTAATCGGCTATCGTGCCTGTGGACCCGTAGAGGCCTGTAACACTTTTGCCTCGTATATTGGTATAAACGGGTTGGCTGTTGAGCCCCGCAATGCCTGTGCCGGCAGATAATGCCAATTGCTGGTAATTATAGAGGGAAGAGCTGCCTGCATATATGAACATGTCTACGCCCTGCAAATAGCGGTTTACACCGGGGCTGGGCGCACCCATATTATCTCTTAAGAAATAATAGAAATTAAGATCGGCTGTTGAAAGATCGAAATTATTTGCATTGGTGGGGGTTTGAAGGGATGTAAAATTCCAGTCTAAATATTTAGGTGTGCTGGAAGTTCCGGTACTGTCAATCCAGTGAATGCGCATAATGCCCTGGTAAACTACGGCCTGTGAGGGCAGGTTGCCGCCGAGGTCGAATTTCTGGTTTGGGTTGGTGCCATACAGGGATATTTTGTAGCTAATGTTATTGAATTGAATAACCTGGAAACCGTTTACATCTATAATAGCGGATGTGGATGAATCGACCTCACCGCTGGCGGTATTGGTAATGACGATACGGAAAGAATCAACCGGGTTTAGCGCATTCTTAAATTTATAAGCGTAGTTGGGACTATTGAAAAAAGTGCCGGGGTCTTTGGGGTAGCCTTCAGCATCCATATCTACACGGTATAAGGTGTAGGTATTGACTACGAAATTGAATTGATTGACCTCTTTTACGACTACATTGAGCTGAGTATAAAAATTGGAATCGGGTACGGTGGCCATAACGAGAGCATTCTTATTCTGGTCGAGGAAAGCTTTCTCGACGCGTACATAATGAGCGGTATCGCCCATATTAAAAATGGCATTAACAACGGTTATGTTTTTATAGGGCGCTGCAACATTAAATTTATCGGAGCATGCCGACAAAAAACTCATTAATAAAACTAAAAGTATGGCGGGCAAAAAGCGTTGTGTCATGAAAACTATATTCTTTAAAGGCTGACAAAGATAGGAGAATAGGCGGGTATTTTGATACTTGGGTCTCATATTCATATTGTTAAAATTTATTCATTTTTAAAAAATCATATACTTGTGGGCTTGCTAGGCAATTAAGAGTATTTTTGCGCAAAATACTTGCATATATAATGACGATAGTTACACAGATAAAACTGGCTACGGAAGAGGCAATTCAACATCTTTTTCCTGAAACGGACCTGAAAAGCGCTACTATAACCATCAACCAGACCAAACCTGAGTTTAAAGGGGACTATACTGTTGTATTATTTCCTTTTGTGAAGCTGCTGAAACAAAAGCCGGACGCGATAGGCAAAACACTGGGGGATTACCTGCTGGAAAAAACCAATCTTTTTTCTGAATATGGTATAGTTAGCGGTTTTTTAAATCTGAGCATCAAGGATGAGTACTGGGCGAAATTTTTGGTGAATCATTATAACGATACACAATACGGGTTGAAAGCTAAGGAGGATGTGCGGGTAATGGTGGAGTATTCGTCGCCGAACACGAATAAGCCTTTGCATTTCGGGCACCTGAGAAATATTTTCCTGGGCTTTGCGATGGCGGAGATACTGAAGGCGAACGGCAAGCAGGTAGTGAAGGGGAACCTGATAAACGACCGGGGTATTCATATCTGCAAATCGATGGTGGCTTGGATGCGTTATGCCGATGGGGCTACACCTGAAAAGAGGGGAATAAAAGGCGACCACCTGGTTGGGGATTATTATGTAAAGTTCAATGATGTTTATAAAGCCGAGATAGCAGAGCTGAAAGAAAAGGGGATAGATGAGGCACAGGCCGAAAAGGAAGCCCCTATAATGAAAGAAGCACAGGCTTTGTTGAGACAATGGGAAGCCGGAGACAAAGGTGTGCGTGACCTGTGGCAGATGATGAATAGCTGGGTGTATGAGGGTTTTGATAAAAGCTATAAGCGCCTGGGTGTTGATTTTGATAAGGTGTATCATGAAAGTGATACTTACCTGCTTGGTAAAACCATTGTGGAAGAGGGTTTGCAGAAAGGTGTTTTGTTTAACAAAGAAGATGGCTCTGTGTGGGTGGACCTGACAGCGGACGGGCTGGACCAGAAATTATTACTGCGCGGAGACGGGACTTCTGTGTATATAACGCAGGACCTGGGCACGGCCAAGCTGAAGTATGAAGATTATAAACTGGACCAATCTATATATGTAATAGCTGATGAGCAGAATTACCATATGCAGGTATTGAAGCTGATACTGAAAAAGCTGGGAGAGCCTTGCGCAGATGGTATCTATCATTTATCGTATGGTATGGTGGAATTGCCAACCGGGCGGATGAAGAGCCGGGAAGGAACGGTAGTGGACGCTGATGATATGATGGATGAGATGATAAACCTGGCGCAGCAGCAAACAGAAGAGGCAGGGAAAACAGAAGGCTATACCGCCGAAGAACTGAAACACTTGTATGAGACGATTGGCATGGGTGCTTTGAAGTTTTACCTGCTTAGAGTGGACCCGAAGAAGAAAATGATCTTTAACCCGCAGGAATCGATAGACCTGCATGGATTTACGGCTACTTTTATACAGTATGCCCATGCGCGTATCTGTTCCATACTGCGTAAAGAAAATTTACCCTTACTGCCGGATAATAGACATTTTCAGTCTTTCAGATTAAGCCTACCAATAGCTACGGCTGAGAAAAACCTGGTGCTGGCTTTGGAGCAATATCCCTTTATACTTGAGGGGTCTGCAATTGAATACAATCCTTCGTCACTTTGCAATTATTCGTTTTTGGTAGCACAACTGTTTAATACTTTTTATGATGAGCATAGTATTGCCAAGGCTGAGAATGAAGAGAAAAAACAATTGCGACTGATGATGATTGTAATGACTGCAGAGGTGTTGCGCAATGCGATGCATTTGCTGGGTATCAGGCTGCCGGAGAAGATGTAATTATATTTAACCGCAAAGACGCAAAGGCACAAAGTTTTTTCTGTGTGGTTTAATAAGGAAAATGGAATCAATAGTTAATGACCTGTTCTTCCATCATTTCGGGCATTTTACGGAACTCATACTGCTGATTACGTAGCTGTGGCTCGAAACCTGCATCGCGTATGGCTGCCTGTATGCCTTTGGCGGTGAAGCGGTGAGGCGCACCTGCGGCACTTACCACGTTTTCTTCAATCATGATGGAACCAAAATCATTTGCGCCTGCATGCAGGCAAACCTGGGCCACCTGCTTGCCTACGGTGAGCCACGAAGCCTGTATGTTTTTGATATTGGGCAGCATGATACGGCTCATGGCGATCATGCGGATATATTCTTCGGGGGTTGTGAGGTTTTTGGTGCCGCGTATGCGTTGCAATAAGGTATCCACATCCTGGAAGGTCCAGGGAATGAAGGCGATAAAGCCTTTTGCATCTTTGGGTTTCCTAGCCTGCACTTCGCGGATCTTTACAAGGTGTTCAAAACGTTCGTACAGGGTTTCCACATGCCCAAACATCATGGTTGCAGTAGTTGTGAGCCCGATCTTATGGGCTTCGTGCATGATGTCCAGCCATTCCTGTGCACCGCATTTTCCTTTTGATATCAGGCGGCGTACACGATCGTTGAGTATCTCGGCACCGGGTCCGGGCATACTGTCCATGCCGGCCTCTTTAAGTGCGACTAATGCATCATGATGACTTACGCCGGAAACTTTACAGATATGTGCTACTTCGGGCGGCCCGAGTGTATGCAATTTAAGTTTTGGAAATAATTGTTTTAGCTGCCTGAATAATGAGGTATAATATTCAAGTCCCAGTTCGGGATGATGGCCTCCTTGCAGGAGCAGTTGCTCACCGCCATAGCGAAAGGTTTCTTCTATTTTTTGTTTGTAAGTCTCAATATCGGTAATATATGCTTCGGGGTGACCGGGTACGCGGTAGAAATTGCAGAATTTACAGTTGGCAACACATACATTGGTAGTGTTCATGTTGCGGTCTATGATCCAGGTTACTTTATTATAGGGCACTTGTTTTTTGCGAAGCTCATTGGCTACGAACATGAGTTCTGCCAGGGGTGCTTTTTCAAACAGGTGCATGCCTTCTTCAATGCTGAGAAATTCAAAATTTAAGGCCTTACTATATAATTCCGACAATTGCATGGGTCAAAATTAAGGGAAATTGCCTGATTTTGGCTTGCCACTATCCTAAGGAATACCAATAGGCCTATTTGCATGAATTTGTTTGTACCCCAATAAAAAAACTATATTTCCTGGCTAATCCTGCCAAGCCCCAAAAAAGTAATATATATTAGCATCCAATTTTGTGATAAAATAAATGAAGACGGAAAGAGTTTATGCAAGTTTGTTCCTGCTGATGTTTTTTGGCAAAATGCTGCATTTGCCTGTGAGTGGGGTGATTATAGTCCTGACGGGGTATGCGATGGCTTTGTCTTACTTTTTAGGCGGTTTTTACTTTTTTTGTGATGAGGAGATCAGGAGACAAAACCTTGCATTATCAATTATTGGCGGCATTTGCTTATCTGTGGCGCCTATGGGCATTATGTACCGGCTGGATTACTGGCCTGATTCTGATTTTATGCTGACTGTCTCCATTATACTTTCTTTCTGTGTCCTGGTGTTTACCTGGGCTTTAAAAAGATCGGCCAAAGAAGAACTTGCAGTGTATTATAAGAACATGCTTTCCCGCAGCCTTACTTTATTTGTAGTTACTACACTGCTTTATGTGATACCCATATCTACCATTGTGCATATGCAATACTGGGACAATAAAGAGTTTGCAGATATAGCCGGGCGTTTGGCTGCTAATCCTTATAACGAAACTTACAAAAAGGAATACGACCAATATGTATCCACTCATACTCCTTCTGGAAAGCTGATAAAAATAAAAGCCCCAGCCGCCCCGGTGGATAAAACACAACAGCCACAAAAGAAGCATAAATAAGAGCAGCCTATTAAAAAGAAGAAGCTCTTAATCAATGCTGAAAAGGGCTTTTGTTATTTGAGTATTCTTATAATGCACGCTTCACTTCTACTTCTTCAAAACCTTCGATAATATCCTAAGCAGAATGGCTATTTTCTATCAATGATTGTCAAACCATCAATTCTTTCAAAGTGCTTTCTATTTAAAGTTGCCATTCTTAGACTGTTTTTCAAGGCTGTTGCCCCAATCAGTAAATCAGGAATATCTATTAATTTATTTTTAGCTTTCAGGTTGCGATATATATTTATTGCTACAAGATTTACTTCTCTTGTATATGGAAGTACAATTATTTTGTCGAAAAAAGCAGTCCAGAAACTATCTTCTGCTTCATTGCTGCCCATTAAAATCTCATATTCTGTAATTGCAGAGACAGCAAAGAGTTTATAAGATTCTGTGAGTTCGTAAAAGAATGACTTTGCTTTTACTTTTTTACGATAATAGTCAATTAAAACAGAGGTATCAAGGTAGATTATTTCATTCTCCATTGGTTGAACTGCTTCCTGTTTTCTGTAAATTCATGTAATTGTTTATCGGTCATAACAGGGCCATGCAAAAGGAATTGTTGAAAATCTGAAATATCAGAAGCCGATTTCTTACCAATATAATTGTTACTCAATTCAGCTTTTAATTGCATGATTTTAGCAGCAGGCAATTGTTTTACCAAGATCAGGAGTTGCTCATATCCAATATTTACCTTTAGTTCCACTATTGATATATTTATTACATGTAAAGATAGTAAAAAAATATGTCATTGTGCTAAGGGCGTTTGCGGGAAGATTCTCTTAATGAAAAAGCCCTTACTGCTATAGCAGTAAGGGCTTTTTCATTAAGAGAATCTTCCCGCAAACGCCCTTAGCACAATGACA
>CAIYVS010000694.1 GCA_903929655.1 uncultured Bacteroidota bacterium
ATCGCTCAAAATAATTACCTTTTATATTTTCGGTATTCATCTGAATCTCTGTTCCATCCGTTCTATTTGATACCATTTTAACGGACATATAATAATTAGAACCATGCGAAGTTAACATGTCAGTTTGCCAAAAATATCTTGAACCAGGATTTGGAAAAAGTAACCCTGAATACATATAGTTTTTGTAAGCTGTAAATTGAGCCGCATTGGCTGGGTCTAACGAGCACATTTGATCAAATACGGCTGATGGTAATCCTTTCAATCCATCACTTTTTCTTGAAATATCTCTTCCATTCGAACCAAAATCCATATTTGCACGACATGTAAACCACATATATCCTTTCCGGATGTATTCACTCAAGTTAGACATTTCTAGGGGAGTAAAGTCGTTGATGAACATTGTACCTTGGGCTTTGGATATATAACCTAGAATATCACTTATAAACCACAATCCGTAACCACCTGAATAAAGTTGTTCGCCATGAATGTGGTATGAATAATCAGTTTTAAATCCCGAAAGTAAGCCTGTAATCGGCACATTAACCACATCGAGTGAACCAGCACATTGACTAAAAGCTTTTGCCATCAATGTATAGTCGCTTGATATACATGATTTTAAAAGAGTGCCATTACAAGCCCATACTAAATTTTGACCTTGATTAGCGAAATGAAGTAATCCGTTACTATCTTGAATTGCAGCCGGATCTGTGAACAAATTATAATATAAACTCATTTCTGTTGGAGTGAACTTATCGTTCATAAGCAACAATGAATTTCCATATCTTGGAGGTAGATCGATATAAGTTAGCCACCAATCGTGATCCCAACTAAAAACCGTTACATGAGTTCTGCCAATATTGTCGTTCAAGGCAGCAATAATTTTGCTACGCAAAGTTGGATCATTATATAAGGTATTTCCTGATACATTTTTCACATAAGCCAGACACATTGCTTGTAGCCTGTCCAAATGAGTCGCAGGAGAATAAATTTCAGGAAGAGTTGTTGTAATTGTGTAGTTTATATCCGCCCAACGACCAACGTTACCAGTTATGACTAAACTATTCATCCAAGTCGAAACATTAGAATTAACACTTTGATTATACAAATTATTATAAACTATGGCTTTTACTTTAGCCACATCCTGAGCCTGAGTTTGCGAATACAAATTTATTGACAGTAAACTGCAAAAAATAAAAAAGAGTGTAAATTTATTTTTCATGATTTATTTTATTTTATTAGTTGTTGTTATTCAAAATATTTAAAACTGTATTGTTTTGATTATCTTCCACTATCAATTCTATCTGATTTTCCGGGTTCATCAAGGAGCTGAATACTGGTTTCAGGACCTAAATCAGGGTTGTCCCAAGCAGAAAGTACCCAAACTATTTTCTTATCATTATTAACTTCAAAAACCTGAACTGTTCCTGCCCATTCAGCTGTGTTCTTATTTCCAGCAATCCAGTTACATATCACCGTATTACCATTAGCAAGCCGATTGGCAGTTTGCATGGCTCCAATTTTAAAAGGAA
>CAIYVS010000695.1 GCA_903929655.1 uncultured Bacteroidota bacterium
GCTATGATACAGGATGCGGCTATGAATTATACAAATGATTCTGCGCCCTTGCATTTTGCCTCGGCTATTGACGCGCCTGTTACGGCTGTATTCTGCTCAACTGTTCCGGCATTTGGTTTTGGACCGGTGCGTAATAATGGCAAGGTGGTAGAAATAAAAGAACGTTTATATTGCCGACCCTGTGGGCTTCATGGCAAGAAAGCTTGTCCTGAAGGGCATTTTCGTTGCGCGATGGACATTACAAATGATGAGCTATTATGGTGGATCTAGAAAACGACATAAAAAACTGCGTGCGTGTGCTGGAGAATGGCGGGACTATACTCTACCCTACTGATACGGTATGGGGAATAGGTTGTGATGCGCTGAATGCAAATGCGGTAGAAAAAATTTTTGATATAAAGCAAAGGCCTAAAGAAAAAAGTATGATCGTGCTGCTGGCTGATGCAAGGGATATACTGCAATATGTAGCTGCGCCTCACCCTGACATCATTGATATTGTTGAGCATTTTGAAGTGCCTACTACTGTAATATATGATAATGCGCTTGGTTTTCCGGAGAATGTGACACATGAGAACGGGAGCCTGGCGATAAGGGTGACAAGTGATCCGTTTTGTAAAGCTTTGATCAAGCGATTTCGCAGGCCTATTGTATCTACATCTGCCAACATGAGCGGGCAAACTACGCCTGCCACTTTTAATATGGTAGGGACTTCCATTATTGAAGGTGTAGATTATGTAGTAAAATACAGGCAGGATGATGCTATTGTACGTTCTGCATCCAGGTTAGTGAGGGTGAATGATGATGGAGGTATTGAGGTGATAAGGTTTTGATATGCCCTACCAACTACATAAAAACTTCCCATATTGGGAATTTTTTCTTAATTTTGTTCTTCATGAGGATTATCTCAAAAAGTAGAGTAAAAGAATTTTGGGGGAAACCGGAGCATAGGGATGCTGAACAGGAACTAAAAGCATGGTATAAAGTGATTACTGAAAAGGAATGGAAAGGGCCAAATGAAATTATTAATTATTTCAAGGATGCCGACCAAGTAGGTAATGGAAGAATAGTATTCAATATATGCCGAAATAAATACAGGCTCATTGTTGCTTTCAGATATGATATACAAATAGGATTTGTAAGGTTTATAGATACGCATAAACAGTATGACAGGATAAAGGACATAAAAAATATTTAACTTTTAAAAGGGAATGCAATGAAACTCAGTGAATTAGAAATAAAGCCTATTAAGACAAAAAAAGATTACGAACAAGTTATGAAGCAAATAGAATCACTTTGGGATTCTGCTCCCAAAACAAAGGAAGCTCAGATACTTGAAGTAATGTCTATTCTTGCCGATGAATATGAAAATAAACATTTTCCAATAGAAGCACCAGACCCTATAGAAGCTATCAAGTATAGAATGGAACAATTGAAGCTGTCACAAAAAGATCTTGCTAAATATCTCGGGGGAGAAAACAGGGTGTCTGAAGTATTAAATAAAAAGAGACCTCTTACATTAAAGATGATCAAAAACCTACATCATTATCTTCATATTCCGGCAGAGACACTATTAGCATAAATTTGCAGTTTATGGAAATTTCGTGTACAAAAGAGGAAAGTAAAATATTTGAAAAGATCGGGGCTGTAGCGTCTGAGATGAGGCTGAGCTGCTTTCTTATTGGGGGCTTTGTGCGCGATAAACTGCTGGAAAGGCCTACTAAGGATATTGATATCGTTTGCACAGGGGATGGCATTGCGTTGGCACACGCAGTGGCAAAGGCAATATCGCCGAAATTGAAAGTGAATTTTTTTAAAACTTTCGGTACTGCACAATTCAGGTATCATGAACTGGATATAGAGTTTGTGGGAGCGCGGAAAGAGTCCTATAGTTCGCACTCCCGGAAACCGGATGTGACGGAAGGCACTATTGAGGATGACCAGAAACGACGGGACCTGAGCATTAATGCACTTGCCATAAGCCTGAATAAAGAAGATTACGGAAAACTGATTGATCCATTTGGAGGAATAGAGGACCTTAAAAACAAGATCATACGCACACCGCTTGAGCCGGGGATCACTTTCTCTGATGACCCTTTACGGATGATGCGGGCGATAAGATTTGCCACCCAGTTAGGTTTTACGATTACTGATGAGGTTTTCGAAGCTATCCGCAGCCACAAGGAGCGAATCAGAATTATATCGCAGGAGCGGATAACGGATGAACTGAACAAGATCATGCTGACGCCGAAACCATCTGTTGGTTTTGATTTGTTATACCGAAGCGGGCTTTTGAAAGAGTTCTTTCCACAGTTAACCGATTTAGTGGGCGTGGACTACATAGAGGGGAAAGGGCATAAGGACAATTTTTATCACACCCTGCAGGTAGTGGACAATGTTGCTGCGCAAAGTAATGATTTATGGCTACGCTGGGCTGCCCTGTTACATGATATTGGCAAACCTGCAACTAAAAAATTTGAAGAAGGGCACGGATGGACATTTCACGGGCATGAGGTGGTAGGAGAAAGAATGACCCCTAAGATATTCAGACAGTTGAAATTACCACAGCATGAAAAGATGAAGTATGTGGCAAAACTGGTGGCGCTGCACCTGAGGCCCATCAGCCTCACCAAAGAAGACATTACGGACTCTGCAATGAGGAGATTGCTCTTTGATGCAGGTGAAGACCTGGAAGACCTGATGATACTTTGTGAGAGCGATATCACATCTAAGAACAAACTGAAAGTAAAGCGCTATCTTGAAAATTTTGAACTTGTAAAGGAGCGTTTGAAGATAGTGGAAGAGAAGGACAAGATCAGAAACTGGCAGCCGCCCATTACAGGTGAGGCGATCATGGAGCTATTCGGGCTTCCGCCATCGCGAGAGGTGGGAACACTTAAAACTGCGGTCAGGGAGGCTATATTGGATGGTGTGATACCTAATAGTTATGATGCCGCTTATGAGTTTATGATGATGCAGAAAGCAAATGAACTGGGGATAAGGGCTCTTAAATAATATAATCATGGCACAGATCGCTGTTAGACAGGAAGATATTACCAGTATGCATGTAGACGCTATTGTAAATGCAGCCAATACTGCGCTTTCCGGTGGCAGCGGTGTAAATGGTGCGATACAGTGGGCTGCAGGACCAGAATTGCTAAAGGAATGTCTTAGCCTGAATGGTTGTGAAACAGGGAATGCCAAGATTACGAAGGGATATAATTTGCCTGCAAAATATGTGATACATGCTGTTGTCCCTGTATGGCAAGGGGGCAATCATAATGAGCGGCAATTGCTGCATGATGCCTATTATAGAAGCTTGGCTCTTGCAAAAGACAATGACATCAGAAGCATTGCCTTCCCAAATATCAGCACAGGAATATATGGCTACCCGAAACGGGAGGCAGCTGCGACAGCACTAAATGTAATTAATGATTTCTGTAAAAAATATCCTGATGCCTTTGATGAAATATTTTTGGTTTGTTTTGATGATGAGAACAAGAACATCTATCATGAAATTTTAAAAGGATGAACAACCGGCAGCTTTTTCAACAATACCTCGCTCAGACTTCTGAATCTCCTATTGGCATAGAAATAGTTAAAGCTGAGGGTAATTACCTGTATGGGGCCGATGGAAAAAAATATATTTACCTGATAGGCGGTATCAGTGTATGTAATATAGGGCACAGGCATCCCGATGTGGTAGCTGCGATAAAAAAACAAGCTGATGAATACCTGCATATTATGGTTTACGGGGAACTGGTTCAAAGCCCGCAGGTGAGGTATGCTGAGTTGCTTGCCAGGCATCTTCCTGAAAATCTTAATTGTGTTTATTTCACCAATTCGGGAGCAGAAGCTACAGAAGGTGCAATAAAGCTGGCGCGAAGGGTAACAGGCCGGACTGATATGATTGCCTGCAATAAAAGTTATCATGGCAATACTTTGGGTGCCTTAAGTGTGATGGGTGATGAGTATTGGCGAAATGCTTTCAGACCACTGATGCCCGGAGTATGGCATTATGATTATAATTCTGAAGAATTGATTTCTGCTATCAATGAAAAGACTGCCTGTGTTATTATTGAAACGGTGCAGGGAGAGGCGGGGGTAATAACGCCTGAGCTCAATTGGCTAAAGGACTTGCGTGAAAAGTGTACGGAAACCGGGGCCTTACTTATTATGGACGAGATACAGTGCGGTTTCGGACGTACGGGCAAGTTGTGGGGTTTTGAGCATTTTAATATTGT
The DNA here is from genome assembly GCA_903929655.1 of uncultured Bacteroidota bacterium. Lineage (GTDB taxonomy): Bacteria > Bacteroidota > Bacteroidia > Chitinophagales > Chitinophagaceae > JABDGU01. The sequence goes on from CAIYVS010000695.1 coordinate 4,242, forward strand.
GCCGGATATTGTATTGCTGGGTAAAGCGTTGGGGGGCGGTATGCCTTTGGGTGCTTTTATTTCCTCAAAAGAAAAAATGCACACATTAACGAATGAGCCTGTGCTGGGACATATCACTACTTTCGGGGGACACCCTGTATGCTGTGCGGCTGGTATGGCTGCTATGGAGGTATTAGTACGTGAGAACCTTATTGAAGAGGTGATTGAAAAAGAAAAACTATTTCATTCACTATTAATACATCCATCCATTAAAGAAGTAAGGACTAAGGGCTTATTAATTGCTGTTGTGTTGGAAATTCCGGAACAAGTGTTGGAATGCCTGCAAAAATGTCTTGCGAAAGGATTGTTTTCGGACTGGTTCCTATTTGCGCCGAACTGCATACGTATTGCACCGCCACTTACTATCAGCAATGAAGAGATCAGGGAGGCATGTGATATTATCCTCGGATCTTTATAAAAAGAAGCGGCCCGGCTATGCCGGACCACCTTATGTTTACTCAATCCCCATTATTAAAGATGTTTTGTGTAGGTGTGACCAAGATAAGTAAGCGTAGCTTCTCCTGTGCAAGGTGTGGTAGAAGCCACCCCTCCGCTCGTATTGTACACTAAAGTTGCAGTTGTATTATTAGCGAAAGTATGTTCAACTATTCCCCCTACTATTCTGTATTGGCAGCTATAATCAAATAATATTGCACTCGTGATGAGGTTTTTAACGATATTCCCATTAGCACGGGTTAGTGTATCGGCATAGCCTGTTTGATCTGTTATAGAATATTTATCATCGGACAAAACGTTAGGTGTATTAAACCCTGCGGTCCATGTGCGAATGCGATGTGCGGACCACTTAACAGGATTTGTAGCGCCAGACATCAGGATAGAACCTTCTTCCGTAATATAAACCACGTTGTTTCCCATATTGGTTACCGACCTGTAACTGGAATTATCTACTGCATTACCATCAACCGTGTAATTATCAAAGTTAATAGTATGCATAGCGCCACTGTCGTAGTAATGCCCTGTATAAGAAATGACAATAGACCCGGTGCGCATTTTACCATCGAGGGAAGTACAACCGTTTGTGAAAGTTATGGTAATGGTATGTGGTACAGAAGTAGTATCTCTTGTAACGGTGACGCAACCACCATTTGTTTCGCGAAAATTAGTTAGCGTAGCACTACTTGTTGCTGCAGCCTGATCGCTGACAGTTTGAGCATCCTCGAATGTTCTGTCAGCGGTTGCAGTTTCTGAAGAAAAACCAGTATCTGTTGCAGGTGTTGAATCATTTTTCTTACATGCAGTGAAAATAAATATTGCCAGCGTCATTACTGCTGTACTTAGTACAATAAACTTGCTTTTGTATTTCATAAGTTTAAATTGTTTTTTAGTTTTAAAATTATTTACCACTTTAAGACGTGTGAGTTTTGTTTAGGTTTAAAAGGTTAAATAAAAATAAAACATATTAATACGTTATTAATATTTTCTATATAAAATAATATTTACTTTTGCGACGAATTTTTAAGCGTTTATGCAAGTAGCAATTATTGGAACAGGATATGTAGGCCTGGTAACGGGAACCTGTTTTGCCGAAACAGGCAATGATGTCATGTGTATCGACATCAATGAGGACAAGATCAGGCA
>CAIYVS010000696.1 GCA_903929655.1 uncultured Bacteroidota bacterium
AACCAATGAGAAAAAAGGCTGTCCAGATATAATTAAGTGCCATACTGTGCTATAAATGTAGGAACTACAAAGTACAAATTCCGGCGAAAAAATAATCAAAATAAAAGGCTACCTGTGGGGTAGCCTTAAAATGATATAAAAAGAGGATTGAAAACTTATTTGGCTTTTGTAGTATCTGCAGGTGCCGGAGCAAGGGCAGGAGCGCCTGTTGAATCGCCCATGCTGGACTGGTCAGCGCCCTGGTCCATTTGGTCCGTTTTGGTATCTTCTTTGGTCCAATGGGCCAGCCATTTGCCATTTTGTTTTACAAGATGCAAGGTCTGCTCTTTAGGAAAATCGGTAGTAGTATAGGTAACTGTTGCATTATCTTTTTCTTCTTTCACACTCTTTACCTCGATCTTAATTTTTTTAAACTGCTGTTTCATGCTATCAGGCAGGTTCAGGGTGAACTGCTCATACATGTCAAGCATTTTTTTGGTATCATCTGTTGATACATTCTTGGCGCCATTATAATCCAACTGGTAGATACTGGTAAGGAATTTTTCAGCAGCTACTTTAGGCGAATTGGGTGAACAACTTAGTAATACAGCACATACAGCAACAACCGCTATGAGAGATAAAAAATGTCTTTTCATAATAAATTAAGTAAAATGAGTTCTTTTTGAAATTGCGGCAAAGGTATCATTTAAATTTTACTTGCCAAACCAGGCTGGCATGGGGATTAAGATAAAGATCATCAATACCAACAAAGGAAAAACCCAGGACATTTACAGGTTTTATATAATTTTTGTCGGCACATGCCTTGTCTACAGCTTTGTAAACAAATTCGGAACAATACAGCCGGTCATCTGTTTTAAGGTCGAAATTCATATCGAATTTTCTTCGCTCCTTGTAAAAACGCCTTACAATTTGCCTTAGCTCAGCTATGGTACTGTCGGGCATATCATAGCGCGCAATACCAAAGCCCAGGTTATTGTCGGGTGAAAGGAAAAAAGAGGCAGAATCGCGACGCAGGCATTCATTGGGGTTATCTTCTCCGCCTATGCTATGATAAACAAATGGATAGCCATTTTCCATCATCACCAGGCCGCAATGAGAATAAGTTTTGTCCCGCTGGTTTGCATAGCTCAGCATATAACTTGTGGCATCAATACCCCTGCGCATCAGCAGGTAGCCCGATCTTAATAATGTAATGGCTGAATCTACAGCGCGACGGTTCCACAGGCTGTCCCTAATACTTGTATTATGCCTTAGTGGGAAGGTATTGTCTTCATCCCGCCCATTTTTATTAGAGGCAAGGAAAAAAATGGCAAATGACAGCATTACAGCGGCAACGCTCCATTTTAAAAAGTCTGATAATATGTTTTTATGTTTCTTCAACCCGATTGCCGGTAAAACTATGCAATAAAGGCCGCTTGTTTGTTTTATTGATTGTTAAATATACTTAATGTGATTGGTTTGTCCTGTAACTCAACTGAAATAAGTCGTGTATTGACTATGGTCATAATAAGTAAGATATAGCTGAGATAATTTTGTCTTGCTATATTAATATATAGGTAACAGGAAATATTTTTTAAATACAGATTTTATGAATGATACACTTAAAAATATTTATGAAAGGAGAGCTGTAAGAAAATATAAGAACATGCCAGTGGCAAACGAATTGATCGATCAGTTAATTGCTGCCGGCTGTATGGCCCCCTCCGCTATGAACAAACAGCCCTGGAAATTTTACGTGTTAACCGACAAGGAAAAAATAAAATTATTTTCCAAAGAAATAGGCCACATAGCAATTAGAATGATGAAGAGCATTAACATAAAAGAAATTGCAAAAATGGCTTTGGGTTTCTTCCATCTTTCTAAGGTAATAGACTACGTGACAACGGCAGACCATGTTTTTTACAATGCTCCTGTTGTTATTTTTATTACATCCCCGCGCGATGATGATTGGGGGGCTTTGGATGTGGGTATGTGTGCCCAAAATATCATGCTTGCGGCAAAAGCAATGGGATTAGATACTTGCCCGATAGGCTTCGCAAAATTTGTAACTAAAACAAAAGATTATTACCTGCTGAACATCCCGGCCACAGAAAAAGTAGAATTGGCTTTAATTATAGGTTACGGTAATGAACAACCTAAAGCGCATAAACGGGTAGGGGCTAATGTTATCTATGTATAAGTTGGCTATTTGCAATGATGGTCAAAGTTTGCTGCAATCATCGTGAACAAAATATCCTTCGCACAGATATTTTTTTTATTGACAGCGAATCCATTTCCTAGGATAGAGATGTGCGTTTTTTTATTTATACCTGTATTGAGACTTCTGCTATTATTTAGAAGGTGTTTGGTATTCCGGAAAGCATCGTTGTTTTAGTAATGATAAAGACCTGCCCAAAATAATTTTGAGCAGGCCTTTATTTTGTTTTAAAAGCAAATGATTAATTATTCTTTGGTAAACTTAGCGTTTGTCCTGGTATTACCATCTTCCATTTCAAGCAAATAAGTACCGGGCACTAATTTTTCTACAGATATAGATAATTTTTGTGCGCCATTACTTACAATGGTATTTCCATGCAGCATTTCTTTTCCTGTCAAGTCATATACCTTGTATTTGACCTCGCTAGCGCCAAGAGTCTTGAAGTTTATATCAAGGCGGGAACTAGTTGGATTTGGAGAAATGCTTGTAATAGTGAGTGGACCATCCAATACCAGTTTGTCAATAGGTGCATGTATGGTAGTGCTGCTATTGCTGTGTTTTGCCTGGATGCATGGTTTTATGATTGAATTTACGCAAATAGCGATGCATTCCTGGCAAATAACCTGGCCCTGCTCGCTAAGTGTAAGACAAACCTTGTACGTGCCAATGGCAGTATAGGTATGTGTGGCAGTAGTACCGGTTACCGGGGCAGATCCATCTCCAAAATTCCAGGTATAAGTGTAAGAATAAGTACCATCATCAGCTGTGAACGTATATGTATTAGGAGCGTCTGTGCTGTTGCAATCACCGAAATTAGCATTGCAAGGCAGATGGTATTTAATAAATAGTTCCGGCCACAAGCTATTAGTTGTATTATCGCTCGATGCCCAAACGGTACACCTGTAAATATTGGTATTTTGCAGTTCGATCTTATAGCCATTGTTGCCATTATTCAGCATATACTGGGTCATATTGGTAACATCCATAGCAAGGTTATTATTCCATTGTGTGGTAGTTACCGGTATTGCTACAGGCGTCACAGGCGCCGGAGTAGTTATAATGGGTGGTTGTGAATTATAAGTCACTGTGTTTTTATACCAAATAGCGGCTGTTGGATCCACACATTCTACCCAACCTTCATTGCTTAAATATGGAGCGGGGTTTCCCGGTGGATACCAGGAATTGCCTTGCGGCATAGAAATACTGCTTGGCACACCATAAAGACGCAATTCTGCATAGTCAATAATAGCTGTTGGGGGTATTGTGCACAATTGATCAAAGCGAATGAGTGTCTTGCCAGTCATTTGCCCGCAGCCACCTGCATAGATAGTCCATTCAAACATAGCTTCTTCAGTAAGCCCTAAAAAATTCAACCCTTCTCCCGGACCGGGCCAGTTAGTAGGTGTACAGCCATAAGTGGTCAGAATGTTTACATCCTGGCTAATAGTGGGGCCTGGTTTGAAATCAGCAGTCATAGTCATTTGAGCGCTAGCCTTTTGGCCGGGCGTTACCAGTGCGGCAAGCGTTAGGCCTGCTGCAATGGAATAGATCTTTTTCATGGTTTTTAATAGTTTATTAGTTTAATTGATTCCTACTCTAGTGTTAAGGCCTTTTCAGATTCCTGCCTGAGTTATATAACTACAGCAAAGGTTCTTTTGTATTTTGATAAAAATATATTTATTTGGCGGTAATTATACCCATAAAAAGCAGCATCAAAACCCCTGTTTATTTATACCTGAACAACAAAAGGCAGAATATATCATATAAGTTCAACAGTCATAACAACTTAGCTATTCGCCCCAATTCCTACCTTTGTTGCCATGGCATATAAATCGCTCAGGGAATTTATTGACGAACTGGACAAAGCAGGCGAATTAATAAGAATAAAAACTTTTGTTGACCCCGTATTGGAAATTGCGGAGATAACAGACAGGGTATCTAAAACCGCAGGCAGGAATAAAGCTTTGCTTTTTGAAAATACAGGCACTGATTTTCCTTTGCTTATTAACAGCATGGGTAATGAAAAGCGCATGTGCATGGCGCTTGGTGTGAAGCAACTGGATGATATTGCCCGGGATATAGAAGATATTTTGAAAACACTTTCCACCCCCAAAAACAGCATGCTGGAAAAACTGGCCATGCTGCCACAACTGGGCAAGTTTGCTTCCTGGATGCCCAAAGTAATAAAGGGCAGAGGCGCTTGCCAGGAAGTTGTAATGAGCAAACCCGATCTTGACAAATTACCCATACTAAAGTGCTGGCCCAAAGACGGAGGACGTTTTGTAACACTCCCCTCGGTGCATACCAAAGACCCTAATACAGGCATGCGCAATATAGGTATGTATCGCATGCAGGTATTTGCACCTGATATGACTGCTATGCACTGGCACAAGCATAAAGTATCTGCCCGCCACTTTAATGAATATAAGAAGCTGCACAAACGCATGCCCATAGCCGTGGCGCTGGGCGGAGACCCGGTATATACCTATGCTGCTACAGCACCCTTGCCTGAGAACGTGGACGAATACATGCTGGCAGGCTTTTTAAGAAAGAAAAAAGTGGAACTGGTGCACTGCATTACACAGCCCGAAGTGGAAGTGCCTGCAGATGCAGACTTTATAATAGAAGGCTATGTGGAGCCGGATGAAGAGCTGATCTGGGAAGGCCCTTTCGGTGACCATACAGGCTATTACTCATTGCCCGATTGGTATCCGCGTTTTCGTGTTACAGCCATCACACATCGCAAAGACGCCGTTTATCCCGCTACCATAGTAGGTATCCCCCCACAGGAAGACGCATGGATAGGGAAAGCTACAGAGAGAATATTTCTCACGCCTATGAAAATGACCATGGTGCCCGAGATAAAAGATATGAACATGCCTGTGGAAGGTGTGTTTCATAATTTGGTAATAGCCAGTATTAATAAAGAATATGCAGGGCAGGGACAGAAAGTGATGAACGCCATGTGGGGAGCAGGGCAAATGATGTTTAACAAAATACTCGTGCTCACTGATGGTGATATTAAATTGGACCATTACAAAGAACTGGCACAATATGTTTTCAATAACCTAAACCCCGCTACCGATGTTTACTTCAGCCAGGGACCCATGGATGTATTGGACCATAGCTGCTCTAAACTTGGTTTTGGTGGAAAAATGTGCATAGATGGTACGAAGAAATGGGAAGAAGAAATTACAGAACCCTTGCTGCCATTTTCTATGCAACCGGGCTTTGATGTAAATAAAATAATGGCGGATTTTGCAGAGATAAAAGGCATTAACGATCAATTGGCAAAAGAATGGCAAATACCCGTCTTAATGATATCGGTACAGAAAAACCGTCCAAACCATATTCATTCACTGCATGAACAATTAAGCACCTTGCCGGAAATGAAGGGTATCAAGATGATCTTGTATGTGGAACACACAGTAGGCATCAACAATATTGCCGACGTTCTATGGCGTTTTTGTAACAACCTCGATCCCCGCCGCGACCATTTTTATGCCAAAAAGATACTTGGACTGGACGGCACCAGAAAAACAAGAGCCCTCGATGGTTTTGAACGCCCATGGCCAAATATTATAGCTGCCGACGATGTAACAATAGCTGCCGTAGATAAAAAATGGGCTCAATTAGGCATGGGAGAGCTCATACTTTCCCCATCTTTACAATATAAGGCTCAGCTATATGGTGAAGAAGCGGAAGTGACAGATATGTAAAACATTCATTAATTTAATAAAACAAACTCAGTCTTTTAGCGTTTTATATTATTTTCACATCCGTTAACGAAAAGATTTCTTCTGAAACGGAGTTCCCTGTCCCTTCGACGGGCGGGCATTTCGCTAACGGAAAACAAATAATTACTGATGAAAGCCATTATACCTGTTGCAGGTGCCGGTACCAAATTGCGCCCGCTTACATATACGCAGCCTAAAGCATTGATACCCATTGCCGGGAAAACAATATTGAGTGTTATCGTAGACCAGTTAATAGATGCCGGAGTTACAGAATTTGTTTTTGTCATCGGTTACCTGGGTGAAAAAATTCAGCGTTATATAGCCAAAACATACCCCCACTTGTCTTATACATTAGTCACCCAGAACGACCGCCGCGGCACAGGCCATGCCATATGGCTTACCCGCGATGCTGTAGGGGATGATGAAGTAATGATAGTGCTGGGTGATACTGTTTGCGATTACAATGTAAAAGAGGTCATCAGCAGGCCCGTATCCCAGATAGGCGTTCGAAAAGTAGACGACCCCCGTAGTTTTGGTGTTGCCGAATTGAATGATAAGGACCAGGTACTGAAAATGGTTGAAAAGCCACTCATACCCAAGTCCAACATGGCTATGGTAGGCATTTACTATATCAAAGAAACCAAGGCGATGTATGCCTCGCTCGACAAACACCTCCACAACCGTGCAGATGAGGACGGCGAATACCATCTTACCAATGCCTTGCAGCACATGGTGGAGAGCGGTATTAAATTCGAAGCCTTCCGTGTAAATAACTGGTTTGATTGCGGTAAAAAAGAATCCCTGCTTTCCACCAATGCTATATTGCTGAAACAAATGGCAGACGAGAAGCCTGAACAGCAGAAATATAGCTTCGACACTACAGTTATCATACCACCCGTAAGCATTGCAGAAGGTTGCAATATCAGCCACTCCATCATTGGTCCCAACGTTACCATCGGGGAATACACCACCATCGATTCCTCTATCATCAAAGATTCCATCATCGGCTCTTATGCAGAACTGGAAGAAGTAGTGCTCAACTCCTCCATAATAGGTAATGACGCCTATGTAAGAGGTTTGAGCCAGAGCCTGAACATAGGGGATAACACAGAGATAGACCTGGGCTAAAAATCCCTCCGTATAGCCTCCGTCAGTACCGCTTTTTGCGGTCAGACGGACAGGCTTTTATATTAGACGGATTTTCAGGAATGCACAGATGTTTAATTATCAGCAATTTCCTTACCTTCAAATTTTAAACTGTGCTAATGTCTGACCGCAGAAAATTTGTAAAACTTTCTCTACTAGGCTCTGCTGCCGTGCTCGGTACTGGCAGCTTGCTGGCAGCGCCCCGCAAAGAGCAGGATTTTGAAGATGTATTATACGCCCCTGTAAAAGACAATCCCATAGTCATATCCACCTGGGATTTTGGCAAAGAAGCCAATACAGCCGCATGGGAGATATTGGGCAAAAACGGTAAAGCACTAGATGCGGTAGAAGCCGGAGTAAAAGTGCCGGAAGCCGACCCTAAAAACCAAAGCATAGGCCTGGGCGGGCGTCCCGACCGCGACGGAAAGGTTACACTGGATGCCTGTATTATGGATGAAAAATACAATTGCGGCTCGGTTATGTGCCTGGAGCATATTGTACATGCCATATCAGTTGCAAGGGCAGTTATGGAGCGTACACCCCATGTTATACTTGCAGGTGATGGTGCTTTACAATTTGCACTCGCCAATGGCTTTAAAAAAGAAAACCTCCTTACCGAAAAAAGCGAAAAGGAATGGAAAGAGTGGCTGAAAAAATCTAAATACGAACCACAGATAAATATAGAAAACGCCGGCTATCATAAAGACCCCATGCCCGGCGGTAAAGACAACCACGATACCATAGGCATGCTGGCAATAGATGCCAATGGCGATCTCAGCGGAGCCTGCACCACCAGCGGCATGGCCTATAAAATACATGGCCGCGTAGGTGATTCCCCCGTAATTGGCGCCGGCCTCTATGTAGACAATGAAGTAGGTGCCGCCACATCATCGGGCGTGGGTGAGGAAGTGATACGCATAGCCGGCTCACACCTGGTGGTAGAGCTGATGCGGCGCGGCTTAAGCCCCGAAGATGCCTGTAAAAAAGCAGTGGAACGCATCCTAAAATTCAACCCGGCAAAAGCAAAAGAAGTACAGGTGGGTTTTTTAGCCATCAATAAAAAAGGAGAATACGGCGCATATGCCTTGCAGAAAGATTTTAGCTATGCAGTAAAGAGCGGTAAAGAAGAGAAAATATATACCTCAAAAAGTATTTATTAAATCTATGGCAGAAAAATTTATTTTAGAAGTATGCGCATACAATTTTCAATCCTGCATAGTTGCTGAAAAAGCCGGGGCTCACAGGGTAGAACTCTGCGATAATCACCACGAAAGCGGCACCACCCCCAGCTATGGCTCCATCAGGCAGGCAAGAGAAAAAACCACCATAGCCCTCTATCCCATCATTCGCCCGCGGGCAGGTAATTTTTTCTACAACCAGGAGGAGATGGAAGTGATCCGCAAGGACATAGACATTTGTAAAGAACTGGGCTGCGACGGCGTTTCGGTTGGTGTGCTGCAGCACAATGCAGAAATAGATAAAGAACACTTAAAAAGAATAGTGGAATGGGCGCACCCCATGAAGGTCACCTTTCACCGCGCATTCGATTTTACACCGGATCCCATCAAGGCACTTGAAGATATTATAGAATGTGGTTGCGAACGCATCCTCACATCAGGCCAGGAAACCGTGGCAGTTGATGGACTGGATACCATAGCCAAACTCATAAAAGTGGCTGCAGACCGCATCATCATCATGCCCGGCGCGGGCATCAGGGCATCCAATATAGAGCGCGTGATACGCAAAACAGGCGCCACAGAATACCATACCTCCGCCCGCCAAAAGATGAGTAATAACGGCGTCCTCCGCAGGGCAGAGCTTATGTACCTGGGTCATGCCTACCTTACTGATGAAAGTGAGGTGAAGGATATCCTGACTGTGGGGAATAAGACTATGAGGAGGTATGTGTAGGATCTGAGTAGCAGGCTGAGTTTAGAACTTTTGGTGCCAGCCACATTATTACTATTGCACTTCGTTGCCACGCTTGCTTCTACACCTGAATTTCTATTCTGCCGTCATTGCGTAGGGAAAGCCTAGCCTTGCGCACAGCCACGACAAAGCAACTTCTCTCATGGAGCGTAGCATAATAATCTCACGACAACATGGAAAATATCCCGGCGGGATTAAATATTGGTAGAAAGACACAAACAAAAAACAACATTTGCCCCATAGCGGGCAATACAATATTCACATTTCTGATCTATTCCCTTAAAATCCGTGAAAACACCCTTTCCGTACTATTTTAATATGTATTACCTTGTTGTCCAAATCGACCGCGCTATAAATGCAATCTGTATTAAATATTGATTCAATCCCTACAGCGGTTATACTTACAGCTCTACCACTAGAATATAACGCGGTTAAAATTCATCTGCATGATGTAGAGGAAGTAATTCATGCAAAAGGGAATGTTTATGAGAGAGGAATTTTTAAAGGTAAATTTCACGACTGGAATATTGGATTAGCAGAAGTTGGCGCAGGAAATAATACTTGCGCGATGGAAACGGAGAGGGCTATAAATTATTTCAAACCTGAAGTCATCTTATTTGTTGGTATAGCAGGAGGCATAAAAGATTTAGGGTTGGGAGATATTGTTGCTGCCGAAAAAGTGTATGGTGACGAAAGAGGTAAAGTTTCATCATCTGGCTTTTTAACAAGACCAGATGTAGGCAAATCTTCGTACGCAATATTCGAGAGAGCAAAAGCCGAAGCTAAAAAAGATGCTTCTTGGCTTGAG
>CAIYVS010000697.1 GCA_903929655.1 uncultured Bacteroidota bacterium
GTACAGGTATTGATGACAGCTTTTGTAATTCATTAAATGATGTAGATGAATTATTCGTCATTTGCTCTTTGCGGTATTTTAAAACCCGTTGAAGGTTGGACTAGTCATCATTCTATTATTGAAATAAAAGGCAAATGGTATTTATTTTATCATGATGTAGAACTCAGTGGTAAGACACATTTGAGAAATGTAAAAATGACTGAATTGCATTATGATAAAAATGGAAAAATTGTAACGATTAATCCTTAAAAGAGTAACCACCCCAGTCATCGCTAAGCCGCCCGACTGCCCCTCCTATTCGCTAGCGAACAGGAGGGGAGCTTAGCAGTTTAATAATATTATGTCAATGCCTGAAATATGTTGACCATTAAAAAGTAAAAAATGGCAACAAGAACAGAATTTGAATTAAACCTTCAAGAGCGTAAAGCACGCCACTTCAGTAAGAATTTTAAGATCATTAAAGTCCGAGAGATCGAGTCTGAGGCAACATCTATTAGCCAGATTAAACACCAGTATCAGGTAAGTTATGCGACTATTTACCGCTGGATTCATAAATTTGGGTGTATGTCAAAGAAACAAGAACGACTCATCGTAGAAACTCAAAGTGATACACAAGAGCTTTTGGCACTCAAAAAAAGAGTGGCAGAGCTGGAGCGTATTGTTGGGCAGAAACAGATCCTGATAGACTTTAAGGATAAGATGATTGAGATTGCGGAAGAACAGTACGGGGTCGACATTAAAAAAAAATTTTCCTCTATACCCTCTGGCACATCTGGAAAAACCGAGAACAATACTCCTTCAGCTTAAACCAACTCTATATGTGTATTGGCATTAGCAAGCAAGGGTATCACCAATGGTTGGAGCGTAGAGTTAAGACCCAATCAGAACAGAAACAACTCCTGCTTATCATTCATCAATTGAGGCAACAACATCCTACAATGGGCTGTCGTGACATGTATCATAAACTCAAACCCATCTCGATGGGAAGAGATGCATTTGAGTCCTTTTGTAGAGAAGAAAACCTGATGGTAGCACGCATGAAAAACTGGAGAAGAACCACTGATAGCAATGGTACCACGAGATTTGATAATCTAATGGAAAGCCTTCAACTAACTGCAATTAACCAACTGTGGCAAAGTGATATCACCTACTTTGAATTGAACAATAAGTTCTATTACATAACCTTCATCATAGATGCTTTTTCTAGAAGAATAGTAGGTCATCAATGCTCCAAAAGTCTATCGACCGAAACAACAACATTACCGGCTCTTAAAATGGCAATTGCACTACGGTCGCAGAATAATTTAAAGGGACTAATCTTTCATTCTGATGGTGGTGGTCAATACTATGACAAGGAGTTTCTAAAACTAACTGCTCAACATCAAATCAATAACAGCATGTGCGAATATGCTTGGGAAAATGGAAAAGCTGAACGAATAAACGGGGTGATTAAAAACAACTATCTCATCCATAGAGACATCAAACACTTTGAACAGCTCGTAAAAGAAGTTGACCGAAGTGTTCATCTTTATAACTCTGACAAGCCCCACATTGCGTTACAAAGAAAAGCACCGATTATATTTGAAAATGAGTATAATTGTTATGCCAAAAAATCAGAGGAAGAGAAAGGGGCACACAAGGCTCTCTTCACTTCCAAAGAATATAATATCCAAAACAACCTAAATATTAAAAATAAACTACAATTAAAAACGGTCAACGTTATTTAGGCACGGACACATTACTCACTTCTCACTTCTCACTCCTCACTATTCACTTCTCATTCTTCACTTCTAATTATTCACTTCTTTTTGCTTTTCTAAAAACACTTTATCTGCCCAATACTGTTTTGATAATTCCAAGTCTATTGAATTCATATTCTTTTGAGGAAGCGGTAATGCGGGCAACCCAGGAAAAGCAGTAATTAAAAACCAAGAAGTAGATTGTTTCTTCACAACTAAAGTCAGTTGATTGATTGTTGGCATTTTTGAAATAGTTGCATGCCAAAGTTGAATCCCTCTGTTCATCTTCAATTTTGGTTCAGAGGCATTTAATGCATTAAGTTCATTTTGATTACAAACGCCCAATGTTCCAATACCATTTGTAAATTCAGTTTGATTAAAATCGAAAATTATTTCCCGATACTTTTTCCGCTTTAGAATTTGAATTGCTTTACCCAGTTTTAATTGCTCCACTAGTGATTTAATATCATTGGCGAGTAGTCTAAACTAAGTATTAGAGTCAGAGACACTAATATCCTTAGCTTCAGATTTAGGGTAAGTAGTTTTTCTGCTATACCAAACAAGAA
>CAIYVS010000698.1 GCA_903929655.1 uncultured Bacteroidota bacterium
TAACATACACTGTGGGTAATTTTCTGTTTTTTCGAAATGTTTTGATCAGCGAAAGGCAACTTGCATTGGGGATGGGGCAACTTGCATTGGGGACGGGGCATCATAGCATTCTTGGAGATTGATGCACCATTCTTCAAAATCTTGAAGGCCAACCAGACTGGCCACGCTTTTGGCTCTAGCCAAGTTGTTTCATTTCATGCATTCCGTGATTTTCCTGTTCCATAATAATTTTTTTTAGGTATTCTTTCGTTTACATTTTCATTCCCGCCATGGGGTCGGCCCCATTTTTAAAAATATATTCGCTATTCAACAGGTAAGCACCTGTTATCACAACAATATCTCCATCTTTAAGCCCTGATATTATTTCGATCCTGTTTCCGGTTTCCATACCTGTTTCTACCATCCTGTTTTTGAAGGTATCCTTACCTGTCATTAACCATACGGTAGCCCCTTTAGCATCCCGCAGCACGGCATCTATAGGCAGGGAAAGCATATTCTGTTTCGGGTTTGTCAGAGTCAAGTAGGCAGGCATTCCTGGTTTCAATTTGCCATCTGTATTGGCAATAGTAACTCGTAGCAAATTGATGCGGCTATCCGGATTTAGTTCTGAATTAACGAATTCTACTTTCCCATTGAATTTTTTTTGCCCAACCTGAACTTCTGCTATTGCGTTTTTATCAATTGTTGAAAGTTCTGAATTATATACTTGTGCTTCTACCCATAAGCTTGAAAGGTTGGCAAGATGGACTATTGTACCACCTTCTGCTATATAATCACCTTCTTTTACATCTAAAGAAGTAATATAACCACTTGCATTGCTATAAATGGATGTTGTGAACCCTGTTTCTTTTGCGCTTGCCAAGTGTTGTATCTCAGATACTGTTAGTCCCCATAGCAGCAATTTATTTTTTGCACTCCTGATTATCTCGTCAAAGTCAATAATAGAATTATCCATGGATGCCTTTTTCTGAATAGCCAGTAGGTATTCTTTTTTAGCGTTATTCAGGTCTTCACTGTATAGTTCATAAAGTTTATCTCCTTTATTTACGTAATCTCCGATATTTTTAAAGTATAATTTGTCTATTCTCCCCATTACCCTGGAACTAATAGTTGCCACCCTGGACTGATCAAAATTTAGCGTGGCGGTGAGGAGGATTTGATTTCCCTGCATGTTGTTATGGATCGTGTCAACGTGAATATTACCAAGCTTCATTTGTTCCACGCTTAGCACAATGTTATCATTTTCCTTTTGTTTACTATTCTTCACAAATATCAGCTTCATCCCACATATCGGACATTTACCCGGAGCATGCAACATCACTTGTGTGTGCATAGAACAGGTATAATATCCGTCATCCGATCCGACGACCTTTACCGGCTTGTTTTTACAAGCTGCAAAAAAGAAGATGAGCAAAAAAAGAGATGCTATTTTCATAAAGGTCATTTTGCTTTAATAATGCTTTCACTATCCATTAAAAACTGTGCATTTACAGCCACTGAATCCCGGGCTGATAAACCACTTAAAATCTGTACCCTGTCGTGATATGTTTCTCCTGTTTCTACTTTATGAGCCGTAAAACCATTATTCACTTTTCTGAAAACAATTTTATTCATACCAAGCGATACAACTGCAGTTGCCGGTAGTGTTGTAATGGTTTGTTTATCAACATCAATGGAAGCCTTAACCTGACTTCCAATTGACATTTGGAGCGTCGAATTATTGAAGTAAACCCTTGCGGTAAGCGTTCTGCTGTCTTTTCTAAAAAAAGGTTCGATAAAGTCAACTTTACCGTTGATCTCTTTGCCGGAGCCAGATTCGCAAATGATGTGGACCTTATTGCCCGGTTTAACGGTAGCCTGATCCTCAGTATAAATATTTAGTAGTACCCAGGCCCTTCCGGCATCGTAAATACTGAACAGCACCTGCCCTTTTTGTACATACATCCCTTCCTTTATGGAAAGCGGCTCAGTTGTCAACGATACATCTTTCATCTCATCAGTGCGGTTATCAATATTATTATTCATGCTGGCATCATGTATATGCCCACTGTAGTTGCTGTAGATCGTCACAGCGTTGAAAGGTATATGAGAACGCATCATAGCATTGAGCTGACCAACGCTCATGCCTAAGAGCCTTAATCTTTCTTTAGAGGCATTGATAAGTGATCTATTGGCTGGGTCGTTTTTTAAAAGAAATAGCAGGTTTTCTTCCGCTGTCAATATTTCCGGGCTATAAATATCCATAATCTTTTGGCCCTTACTTATTTCCTGATAACGATAATGAACATAAAGTTTTTCAATTCTGCCTGCTACCCAGGAAGATACAACACCAGTATGCCGGGTATCATAAGCTATACTGCCAAGTGCATTAATGACGGGACTCACGGTTGCTGTTTGTATTGTTGTTGTTGAAACTGATGAGATAACCGATCTGTCTGTTGGCTTTACTACCTCGGACAAATATGCAAGGCTGTCCGTATTGGCCATGTGAGACATATCCATATTGCGTCCATCTTTAGCTACATCCACTTTCTTTTCTGATCGCTGACATCCTGATATAAAAATGATGACCAGGCTCACAAAAAATATTTTACTTATCCAGTTCATTTTTCATTTATTTTATTTCCAGCAATCTTTCCACTTCACTTTGCATCAGTAATAGTTGGCGCAATTGATCTATATATTCAAGCTGTTTTCTATTCAATGTTTCCCATGCATCAAACAGCATAAATATATCTTCCGTGTTTTGTTCAAAGCCCAACTGCATTGTTTGATAATTCTTCATTAATGCAGGAATTATGTTGTTCTCATATAGCTTCACCTGCTTCTTTTTCGCATCAATATCCTCCAGCATGGAAACTGTCATGCCCTGAGCTTCATTTATTACCATCGATTTTTGTTGATTCAGCGATTCGGATCTCCATTTATAGCTTTCTATATTGGCTTTATACATTTTTGAAGACCAGGGAGCAATTGGAATTTTTACCATGCCCATTAAGGAAAAGACCGGCGGATTATCTCCAAACGCAATTCCGTTATCATACTTTACCCCAAATTCAGGCTTTAGTTTAGTTCGTTCCAGGTTGATCTGTAAATAATTGAGTTGTATGTTTTTTTCAATTGCTTTAATATCACTGCGTGTCGTTGAGAGCGTTGCGCTGTCTAAAGATAAGGCTGAGTAATCTTTAATGAGATAGAAAGTATCAATATCGAAAAGCAATTGTTTATCCCTATTCATAAGCATATTCAGCATTATCCGCTTTTGCTTTATTTCGCCTCCCAGCATTATCCGCTCACTCTCAACATTGCCAAGGGCCGCTTTCACTTTATAATAAGCGCTGATCTTCCCCATGCCGTTCTTGTATCTCAATTCAGCGCTTTCTATCATGAAGTTGAGTAGTTTTTCATCCTGCGCAAGAATTGAAATTTTCCGATTGTCCATCATCCACTCATAATAATTCTTTTTGGCATCAGCATGCAATTCATTAAGTGTATAATCCTTTTTTTCTTTTTCAACAGACGACATTGCAAGCATGTATTTTGATTGCGCGTCCAGTTGGCTTTTGTTAGGAAACATTTGCTGTACAGAAAACATAAATTGTCCCATACCCGGTGACCCCATACCATCGCCTTTCCACATTTTCGTATCATAGGGGGTCATAAAAAAACCTACCGCTATTTCGGGAGGCATCCAGCTCCTGGCTCCTTTAGCCGCTTCATCCATTGAACGTATATCGGCATCATACATTTTCAGTCCAGGATTATTCTGCCTGATGCTATTAAAAATACTGTCCAGGTCCATTACCTGTGCGCCGCTATAAAACGCAGAGCATACAAGCGCCACTATCCCTGTTATTTTACTGATGCGCATCATTTAATCGGTTTTACCATTAGGTTCAGTTTTTTGTTTCTTTTCATCTACTCCTTCCATCACCTCTATCTTCCCAAGTTTTTTTAGTTCATATTCCTTATTCATGAGGAATATGAGAGGCGTTACCAGCAGAATGAATGTTGATGAAGTAATGACCCCGCCTATCATCGGCAATACGATTGGTATCATTACGTCACTTCCCACGCCTGTGCTCCAGAGTATAGGGATCAGACCAAACAGGGAAACGCTTACGGTCATCAGCTTTGGCCTTAATCGTTTGGATGCGCCTGCAATCACATATTCTTTCAGATCATCCCTGGTAATAGTAGTGCTTGAATTTGTCTTTTTTGCCACTAGTTGCAACATGGCATCATTAAGATAAATGACCATTACTATATTGGTTTCCACCGCTAGTCCAAACAATGCAATAAAACCTACCGCCACTCCTATAGAAATATTCACACCCCAGAAATAAACCATAAAAGCCCCTCCTATCAAAGCAAAAGGGAGAGAGATAAGGCTTAAAAAAGATTCCCGTACAGAATGAAACGCCAGATACATGCACATGAAAATGATAATAAGAACTATAGGCAAAATCATTTTCATGGTTTTTTCGCCGTGTATCAGGTTTTCGTAATTACCGCTCCAGTTCAAATAATAGCCTTCGGGCATTTTAACGATCATTGCATTGAGCTTTTTCTGGGCTTCTTCAACAGTGCCTGCCATGTCTCTTTCCCTTACATTAAAAAGCACTGTGCCTCTCAGCATGGCGTTTTCAGAGTTGATCATCGGTGGCCCTTCGGTTATTTTTACATCAGCCACCGCCTCCAATGGTATAGCGCCAAAGTCCTTAGTCTGCACCTGCAATCTTTTAATGGATTGTATATTATCACGGAAATCCTGCGCAAAGCGGGCATTTACAGAAAAACGCTGACGACCTTCAATAGTAGTAGTAAGCTGCATGCCGCCCAGGGCGCTTTCTACTACTGCATTCACATCGTCTATGCTCAGCCCATATCTCCCTATCTCGTCCCGTTTGATTATGATGTCAAGATATTTTCCACCTGTGATCGGTTCTACATATAGATCTTTTATGCCGGGAGTTCCTTCCAGGGCCTTTTTAACCGATTGCGCAAAGGCATAGATCGTATCTAAATTCTGACCAAATACCTTTATGCCCACATCGGTACGGATACCTGTGGAAAGCATGTTAATACGATTGATGATTGGCTGTGTCCATCCGTTAATAACACCTGGTATCTGTAGCTTGCCATTCAGTTCATTGATGATACTATCCTTTGTAAAGCCCTTCCTCCACTCATTTTTGGGCTTCAGCATTATAATAGTTTCTACCATGCTGATAGGAGAGTTATCCGTTGCAGTATTAGCTCTGCCCGCTTTCCCTAAAACATTTTCTACTTCGGGAACTGTTTTAATGATCTTATCCTGTACCTGCAGTATCCGCTTGGCTTCTGAATTGGAAATATCCGGCATCATGACAGGCATAAATAAGAGTGAGCCCTCATCGAGAGCAGGCATAAATTCACGGCCCAGGCTCATTATCATTGGGATGCTGATGAGCAGCGCAGCTATATTTACCCCAAGGGTTACCCATCTTCTTTTTATACTCGCTCTGATAACAGGTTCATATAATTTTTCCAATACCCGGTTTACAGGGTTTTTATTTTCTGGCAAAAATCTTCCTTTCATAAAAAAGGATATAAGCACGGGTGCCAATGTTACTACTAATATGGCATCTACTGCCATAATAAAAGTCTTTGTAAAAGCAAGCGGGTGAAACAATTTTCCTTCCTGACCGGTTAAAAGGAACACCGGCAGGAAGGAAGCGATGATGATAACGGTTGAAAAAAAAACGCCCCTCGATACCTGTATACAGGAAAGTTTTATAAGCCGCATTCTAACGTCTTCCGGAATTTTCCGGTAGGACGATTTGCCTGTGCCTGAACCTTGTTTTAGTTTGTTCCAGAATTTCATAACATTAAATGTTTTCAGGGTCATCACTGTTTTGCCACTCAGAAAGTCTCCTATAGGCGTTTTCGGACATGATTATTCCGTTATCAACTATTACCCCTATTGCAATGGCAATACCTGTTAACGACATTAAATTGGAGGACAGCCCGAATGCGTTGAGCAATATAAAACTGATGGATAATGTAATTGGAATTTGAATTATTATGCTCAGTGCACTGCGCCAATGAAAAAGAAAGATCAGCACTACGATGGAGACAACTAACATTTCTTCCTTTAATTTCCCTGTTACTGTATTAATAGAGGCTTCTATCAGTTTGCTCCTGTCATAAGCGATTTTAAATGAAACGCCTTCCGGCAGTCCTTTTGACACTTCCTTCATTTTTTCCTTTACAGCTTTTATCACCTTATCTGCATTCTCCCCATATCTCATTACTATGATGCCGCCAACTACCTCACCTTCACCATTCTCGTCAAAGATCCCAAGCCTCAGGTCGCCACCCATTTGAACCGTTGCTATATCTTTTACCCTTACAGGGATATCATTATAATTTCCGACTCCAATATTTTCCAGGTCTTCTTTATTTTTTATATAGCCTAGCCCCCTTACTATATAGGCCATATCGCTCATCTCAAATTTTCTGCCACCTACCTCATTATTATTTGCTTTCACTTTATTCATTACATCCATCAATGAGACATTGTAATACTGGAGTTTGACGGGATCGACCACTAACTGGTATTGTTTTTCAAAACCGCCAAATGAAGCCACTTCTGCTACCCCCGGAACTGTTTGCAGTGCAAATTTTACATACCAGTCCTGCAAAGCCCGTTGTTCACCAAGGTCCATATTTTTTGCATCCAGCGTGTACCAGAGAATATGCCCTACACCGGTTCCATCCGGTCCAATAGTAGGAGCAATTCCCTGTGGCAGTAACTTTTGTGCATAATTCAATCTTTCCAGCACCCTTGTCCTTGCCCAATAAATATCAACATTGTCTTCAAAGATCACATACACAAAACTCATCCCGAACATGGACGTGCCACGAATGGTTTTGACTTTGGGAATACCCTGCAGATTGCTGATCAAAGGATAGGTGACCTGGTCTTCGATCACTTGCGGACTACGCCCCATCCATTCGGTAAAAACGATCACCTGGTTTTCTGACAGATCAGGTATAGCATCTACTGGATTTTTCTGTACACTATAGATACCCCATCCGAATAAACCGGCTGCGATAAGCAAAACAATGAACCTGTTTTGTAATGATATTTCTATGAGTTTTTGAACCATATCTACATGTTTCATTTGCGTGGTGCAAATCTTTTTGTAAACTTAAAATGAGCGAATAAGCTTTCGCTGCATGATGGAACAAAAGGCCTGCTGTACTCACCTGTGAGCAGATCAATTGCTTTTTTGTTTTTGCACCAGTTTCATACCACATTTTGGGCAATCACCCGGTTTGTCACTCATTACTTCCTTGTGCATAGAACATTGATAGAATACAGCGCCCTTTGTCAGTTTCGTGGTGTCTATTGCATGAAAAGTGGTATCGGTCATTGTTGCATGCATGTCTTGCATATTTTCCATTGTATGCATGTCCGCTGCATTTTCAGAATGGCTTGATGTGTTGTTGCATGCACTTATCATCAATACCGGTATAGCAACCAGGAATATATTTTGTTTTTTCATTTTGTATTTTTTTTTATTGACAACACTTTTTCTTGTGCATGAAAATCGACTTCAACACACGTAATAACACTTCCCCTATCGTATTCAATTTGCTTTTCATTTCAGGTATTTTATAGCTACTTATTTTTTCTTACCATCATATTGGCAGCATTCATCCAATGCTTCATATGCTTTTTCATCTCCTGCGTATTTTTCTGTATCGTAACCTGCGGCGGCTACTTTCTTTTGAATGGCATCATCCGATGTTTTTGAAGCATCAAATGTTACTGTGAGGATTTTTGTCTTTTTATTCCATACAGCCTTATCTGCGCCTGCTTGTTTGGCGGCGTTTTCAATATGTTTCTCGCAAGTGCCACAGTTGCCTGACACTTTAATGGTTTCTGTTTTTGTTTGAGCGTAGGCGGCAACACCGGTACACAACAATGCGGCAGTAATTAAAAATTTCAGATTTTTCATTGTTATTGTTTTTTGTATTTTAAAAATGATCGATTGGAAATAAATATAAAAGCAGCAATGCAAACGAGCGCTTAACGTCACTTTGCATCACTGCTTAAACAAATTTATATTCTCAGATACGGTAATCCTGGATCAGAATGTATATGGGACAGGTTCGCCAGCGTGAGGGCGGAGCATTAGCCAGGTTTGTCTTTCCCGTTGTATGGAAAATTACCGGCTCGGTGTATGAACAATAAACAGGCTGTGGAGCAATTGCTATTTGCTTTTGCGAAAAATCGAAAGATGCCTGGGCTAATTTGTGATCTGCAGCCTTAAATAGCTTATGCTGATCTTTACAACAGTCTTTACTTCTGTCGGCTTTATTCATGCCGCATTTGCCACACCTGTCCTCATTATTTTGAATAAAGCTTACTCCGGCAAACTTTCCCATACAATAATGCACATGAACGGTAAGGCTCAAAGCGCTTGCCATGTATAGTATTGTCAATATGGTTGTTAAGAAGTTCTTCATTTCAAAATATTCTCACATAATTCATTATCTCGTTATGCAAAGATAAGTAATATAAAATGATTAAAAATGACCTTGATCAACCAGTTGACTGACATTGATTAATCCGGGCTTGCATTACCTTCTATCTATCTGACTATAAAATTCTTATGAATTATCGTGCCATCACTTATTATTGACAACGAATAAAAGCCATTTCTCCAATTAGTGGTATTTATAGCCTCTTCTTTGTCAAAAGAACTGCTATAAACAAGCCTGCCAATGGCATCATAAATTTTTATTGCTGCATTACCTGGTACTTGCAGTTTGATGTTTAAAATATTTGTAGCCGGATTTGGATAAAGTAAAATATCCTTATCGCTTAAAGTCGGAGAACTTACTGATGTATTGGTACCGCCAATTACAAATTGTCCCATCATGCCATCATCTTCATGCATAAGGATATGACAATGGTACATATATGGAGTGGTAGTATCAGCAAAGTCTTTGAATTGTGTTATGAATCTGACCGTTTCATTGGGTTCTATTAATAAAACATCTTTTCTGCCTCTTTCTTCCGGAGCGGGTGGATTTCCATTCCTGTCAAGAATATAAAAATACACATCATGAATATGAAATGGATGTGCCACCATTGTACTGTCCAACAATGTCCATATTTCAATATTATTGAGAGGTATCCTATAATCTATCCGTCCCATATCAAACAGGTTATGATTAAAATAAAAAGGCCCGTCCATTACCATCATGCTATCTGCAGTCATATTGATCGTCCTTATAGTATTCGCCATGCTTTCTGTTAAGGGCGTATCGGGAATAAGTGTAGTAGGTACAGAGGTTACAGGCGAAGAAGTTTGAGCAACTACATTTATTTGCAGGATATTGAAATCTATCCCATTCAGGGGACTATTCATAGGCGGGCTGCTTGGCGGCATAGGCATTGTAGGCCCACCTTGCACGCCCATAGGCAACTGGGAAGCATAGCTCATAAGATAGATAGCCTGGCCATTCATGCCTGTAAGGTCTAAAAGAACTTCGTAGCGCTCTCCCGGTGATACCCGGATACTTGTAACAGTAACAGGAGCTTGTAACAGGCCATCATCGTTTCCAATTATCTTAAAAGCCTTATTAGCGGTAAACCCAAAGTTAAAAGTACGTTCTCCTGAAGCATTCAGCAGTCTGAGGCGAACGATCTGCGCCGGCATATTAACATAGGGCGTATCAGTACCATTCACTAAGACAACACTATCCACCATACCTTTTGGCATAAACTGGTTTGTTGTATCCAATTCAACACTCTGCACAATTATCGGGAAATCATCCACGCCATAATTACGTGGCAGGTTAAGCGCGGCTTCTGCATTATCCCGAACAATGATCAAACCAACATCGCCTTTAATTGCTTGTTCCGCTGTTTTCATCATCATGTGCGGATGGTACCAATAAGTAGCAGCATCATTCCTGACAACAAATCGGGGGTTCCAACTCATTCCATTCATAATCATACTGTGCGGGCCGCCATCATTTTTGGGAGCAACATGAAACCCGTGCCAGTGCATAGTAGTTGTATCGCCTAGCTGGTTATTAACAGTCAGACTCACACTATCGCCTTTGTGCATGATAAGCGTAGGGCCTAAATATTTACTATTGTTTATGCCCAGGGTTTGGGTAATTGTACCTGGCTTAAACTGGACGCTATCCTTATGAACAGTTAAGTTAAAAACTGTACCTGATAGGGTATCAGGTATAAATAAAGGATGTTGTGCAATAACACTAATACTAAAACACACTAAAAAAACTAAAGATGATATTCTTTTCATTATTACTATTTTTAAAAGGGCGGAAGTAATATACATTCCGCCCTTCAATTCATTTATTCAACTACTAATTTCTGAACTGTATTGCTCTGGTCATCAGATACTCTGATGAAATAAATGCCCTTTGCAAAACCTGAAACGTTTATAGGAAATTTGTTTTCTCCTATTGTCGCTTTAGGAGTCATTGATGTGATTTCTCTGCCGCTAATGTCGTTAACTGATATTGTAATATCCCTTTCTGAATGGCCATTATATGAAATAGTAGTAGTGCTGTTTGCAGGATTTGGATACACCAAAATATCAGAGGAGTTATTAGAAATATTGGCAACACCTGAAGGTACACTTCCCGCAAATGCAAGATTGTCAGCATAGAGGTAACTGTTATTTACAGGTGTAGTTCCACTTGCAGAAAGCACAAGAATACAGCTGTCAGGTACAGAAGTACTCATGTAACTAAGTGTAATTGAAAAAGTTGCCCAACTCATCACCATACCTGACAAATTCTGCCTTGTATACGCGACAGTGTCCCTCATACTTGTTGACATATTCCATTTTGTCAGCAACACACTAATATAACCCTGATCACTTCCATAAGCCATATATTGCCAGCTACCTGTCAGATTTTGAGGACGTTGAGTAAAAGCAAAACCGGATTTGGCTACTATATTGGACATATTGCTCTGTTCCAACATTCCGCATGTTACAATACCCGGCATTACACCCATACTTCCTGTGGTTTTTGACACAAGCTGTAAATAAGATGAACCTGCAGGAGCCGATGTCGATCCTTTCATACAAGTATAAGTGCTCATTGAAGAAGTCATCAAATTCAGGTTATCCCATTGATCAGGCACTGTATAAGAACTAACTGTATTCCAGGTTTCAAATCCTCCGTTTGGAATTTGAGCAAAGCCTGTTGTTGCCGCAAGTATTAAAGCGTTAAGTAAAAGTAGTTTTTTCATTTTCTGGTTTTTTTAGTTAAAAGTGGTATTTAATATAAAATAAAAGGATATTAAAAGTAATCGTGACCACGCATTAGTTAAATGCAAAAAGCTTAGAGCTTTAGAAAGCAATAAGCAATAAAAATCAGATACGAAAAATAGAATTAATTATAAATAATGGTACGCTGCTTTTTTGAAAAGGAGGTGGGCGTAAATGGAAATTGCTTACAGAAACTAATGGATAATTCTTTTGAGTTGAAATGGTTCTTTGAAAATATGCGATCTTCCCAGATCCGATATTTTTTTTTGCAATGATAAAAAAACAGCTCCCTTTATCATCACCTTTCTTAAAAGTAACTTCTTTGTCTTTACAACAAGACTTAGACATTTTCCCTTTACAGCATTTTTTTCCATGCTGTTTATGTCCCAATGCAA
>CAIYVS010000699.1 GCA_903929655.1 uncultured Bacteroidota bacterium
AATTTAAATATAATATTTATTCAAATTCACACCAAATATACTATCGTGAAAAAGGCGAATCCAAATATTTCTTTGAAAGTGGCTATGGGTGCGGGAAGAAAATTGATCTCAGCCCTGACCACTCTCCAAATATGGAGAGTGGAAGCATTAATTGGCTGTAAGGTAAGCCTGGCAGGCAATCCGGAGATCGCGGACTGCTACGGCGTAACCTGGAGACGTACGCCGAACAATAAATTTAACAGACCAGGGCTTAACTGGTAGTTATAAAAACATGCGTATTATTTATCTTAGTGTGCTGGGGTTCTTAAAATTGAAACGCAATTATGTTGCATAAGCTAATATCTAATATTAAAGCATAGCTACATTTTTGCTTTTTGTTTAGACAAATTTACTGCACAAATAGGTAAGAGGGTAGTGAATTTTAACCTATACCTGATAGTTTGTATATTCATATCAAAACATGAATGAAGTTATCTTATGCCATTTAGCCAGAACACAAGCATTAGTAGAAACAAACCTTGACATATACGCTGCCCTGATGTGTTCGGTAATGCAGCAATCAGAAGATGAAACGCGCAAAAACATCTATGCAAACGTAGATGCCAAAACTAAAGCAATACTGGAAACACTTAAAAAGGAGTTACAGTATAAGAAAAGTATGTAACTCCTTTTTTACTGTCAGTATCTCTACCTGCATATTATTTTCTGTAAGATAGCTTTTCGCCTTATCAATTGCTTGCTCTATTGAATCTGCGGTTACTAATAGTGTATTGTAATTTGGTTTACCTTGTGCATTAGGGTTTTGAATTTTTGCTAAAATGCCCTCACCCCCAATGGTAGTTTCCACTGAAAATATATTTTGTTGCATACACACCCCCTATCTGCTTTTCATTACAGTTACAAGCGTTGAATAATCAGATGACGACAACAATCTAACCTTAACCCTGTTATGTGGATTTACAGCATAAATTGCGGGATTATCATAGGCAAGCGCAACCCTTGTAGATGGTTTGTCAATTACATATCCAGCAGCAACCAATTGTGATATATAATGGGACGTATTATCAGAGGTAATTCTTTCTGGTATTCTAAAAGTTATGGTTCCAATCACACTATCCAATCCGAATTCAATTTGATAGGTTAAGTAATTGTCAACATCAATCACTTCTCTATAAGTTCCTCTGAATATGAGGCGGTTATTACCTGACTGTCCCATAGCGTATGCAATTTCGGGAGAACCTCCACCAGTATATTCATAATCATCCCTGCTCCAATCACGTAATGACCTCTCAAATTGCTTTACTGTCTTTTTATTTGTGAAAAAAGTTTGTAGTGTTTTTATATTTACAGAGAACGTACTATTACCTTTTCCTGTAGTCTCTCGTTCATTCCATGCCGCAACGTATGATTCAGGAGATGGATTTACAGCTTCCTCAACCACTTTTTTTATACTCGTTAAACTATCAAGTTGAAGTTTAAACACTTTTATGTTTTCACTTATTGCAGCACAAGAATAGTGAGCATTTATAGAATCAAACTTTATACTGTCAATTATCTCCGCCGCTTTTGCATTGTCTATAGTAGTTTGTATCTCATCTAATTTAGACCTACCTTGTTTCTTACCATATACATGAACTGTAAGGTCATACTTTCTCTGCTCTGCCACAACGTCCTTAATAGCATCATCATACTTGTACCTATAGTAGCGCAATAATTTGTTTTTCTCGCTAACACATACATCATAAGCCTCCTCAGCTATTCTAATACTATCATTTAGCCTGATTATCATAATCCTTGACGCTTCAACCAATAACTGGTTTCTTGCCTTATCCATTTGCACATTACTTGGTTGTTGTGCTTTACTTACAAAGCATAAGAATAGCAGTCCTGCTGCCAAGATTAACTTTTTCATTTGACTTTGCTTTGTAGATTAATAATTATTTTGGCGGCTCTGTTAATCTCGCTTACTCCACTAATGTTCCAACAGTAATACTTTGGCCTACCTTCAGTATATAGAATACCTGCCTTTACAAGTTTTAATAAACATGATCTGGAATATGGCAATCCGTCTGCCTGATACATACTATTCTGATTCTTGTGAAAGAACCTAATTGCATTGCAATTTTTAGTGTTGTTGAATAGCCTAAATAGTTTTGCAATGTCTTTACTTTCCTTTATTAGAATTGGAAGTTTTATTTGTTTACGGGGCATTTTATTATCGTTTTGTTGATGAAATGATTTTGTACAATAGAAGTTTAGCACCCTGTTTTTAGGGTGGTTTACCTATGTTGTATGTCAACAAAACAATAATGTAGGTGAGCCAGTATGTACTTCTGTGTTCCTTCGGAAGCTGCTATAAAAAATCAGCGTGGAACTCATAGCTACCGTAACGAGGCACTTGGCAATGCCCTTACTCAATAGACTATAAGCCCACGCCGTAGCGTAAGCGTCATAGCTTTCTTGAGTAAGTTTTAAAAACTGCCAAGTTTCCGTTACAAGAACATGCTAACGCTAATTATGTTTGATTACTGTTTTTTCTTTACATTCTTTTTCTTTTTAGTTACAGGTTTACGTAATGCCAACAACCCGGCGATGTGGGGCCTCAATAACCTGCCACCAAGCGCATACC
>CAIYVS010000700.1 GCA_903929655.1 uncultured Bacteroidota bacterium
AAGTCAAAAATCTAATTACTTACGACTTACGACTAATGACTTACGACTTTTTTACATCGTCATCTCACTAAAAATCTGCCTGGAGCGTTTTTGCAATTGTTCTTTTTTCTGCACAAAATTGTCCAGTTTATCCTTAGGAATGCGTAATTTATAATCCTTGGTAGGGTAGGTATTGTAAACAAAAAGCTGGTAGTCAGGGTTCCATTTATTCAGCAATTTCAGGTCTATACTAAGTTCCTGTGCCAAAAGTTCCATGCTTAAAGGCTCATTAATGCTTACAATGCTCATTCTTTGCAATTCCTCCATTGTAAAGGGAGATTTTGGCTGACTATTCTTTTTATCAGCAGGCTTTTGCATCACCTCCGCAATAGGCTTGCCGTTCTTATCCAGTTTCAGATCGTCAGGTATCTCACCCAGGCCAATAAAACTACTCAGGTTCTCGAAAATGCTGGCTGTAGCTATAAAAGCCAGTACATGGCCCTGTGTTTCGCGTGGCAGATAAGGCTTGATATCCCAGAAATTATGACTGCCGGTACGGTCTATTGCTCTCTGCACAGGTGCCGGGCCGCTGTTATATGCAGCTATCACTAAAAGCCAGTCATTCATCTGGTTGTATAGTATGGAAAGATACTTGGCAGCTGCACTGGTCGATCTGTCCCAGTCCTTCCGGTCATCGTGTTTGCGGCTAACTCTTAAACCCATAAGTCGTGCAGTAGCGCTCATCAGTTGCCAGGGACCAACAGCGCCTGCATGAGATACAGCTTGGTTATTTAAAGCAGATTCTATTACAGCAAGATATTCCAGTTCTTTAGGAATATTATGTTTTTTCAGCTCACTCTCCATTACCGGGAAACTCTTTTCTCCACGCTCCTGTACAGCATTGAAGGTTTTATTATGGGCAGAAAGATATTGTTTGGTAAAATTGAAAGCATATTCATTCATTTCGCCGAAATAAGATTCCTGTCCTACAAGTGGTATGGCTTTATAGCCCCCTTTCAGGTCCGATTCTTTAATATTGGGCACCCTGCACATGGGTGATGAAAAAGGAGACAATTTATTTCCTCTTGATACAATGATAGTATCTACCCTTAATATTTTGCCTTGCGACCTTCCCATGCGGCTAGCCGCATTTTGATTTTGCTGGGCAAATAATGCTAAAGGAAAAACAACAAAAATAAACGCTGATAAAAAACCTTTGTGCTGCATGTTTTGATCGTTTATCGTTTGTAAGCGGTGAAACCATGCGGGGTTTCTTCACTGGTTAAAATAATTTTTTAAAGACTTTACTTCTTCTCTTCGTCTTTTTTTGCGCCTGCTTCTATTTCACTTTTAATACCGTCTTTGGCTTCATTAAACTCACGAATGCCTTTACCAATGCCCTTTGCGAGGTCCGGTATTTTTTTACCACCAAATAAAACGATAATTGCGATCAATACCCAAATCCACTCTCCACCACTTGGCATTGATAATAATAATTGTGGTTCAACGTTTAATATAGACATATGATAAAATTTAATAAAAAGATCACCTTGCAAAGGTATTGAATATTGTTGATTTTATTTTTATTAAGTTTTAGA
>CAIYVS010000701.1 GCA_903929655.1 uncultured Bacteroidota bacterium
GGCCTGATATATAAAGGGCGTTTAGTTTGCTTTTACAGTTTTGATACGGACCTTGGAGATGGATGGGAAGATTTTGATGTGCACCGCGACCCCCCTGAAAAACATCTTGCAGCCTTGCAGATGGGCGCCAACCTGGTGCAATACGTGTTTAATAATTCGATCCCTTAGTGGGGTGAGAGTGCTTTCCTAAATATTATTAGGTTAAATGAGTTGTAAATAATAATTAATATGGTTCTGTTTTTTTATTTTAATAAAAATATTATTTTTAATAAAAATATACAGAATGAAAACCTATACAATCTTTATTATTCTCGTTTTTACATCTTTGTTTTCCTATTGCCAGGGTAGTAACGGACTCGTGGCACACTGGAATTTTAATGGCAATGCCAATGACATAAGTGGTCACAACTTAAATGGTATTGTAAGCGGTGCTACACTGAGTGCAGGCTATAATGGCATAGCGAATACCGCGTACAAGTTTAACGGTATTAACAACTATATTGATGTACCAAGTAATTCATTATTGAATCTGGATACTTTTTCGATTTGTGCATTAGTAAAACCTACGGGGTACTATTCCGGTGCATGTGATGCAAATTCAATAATGATAATGGGTTCAGATCAGGACACTGCGCTTAGTACTTATGCATTGTATTTTTCCAACGCCGCTTATTATGGGGGATGTAATTCAAGCGCATTGGACCATGAAACGTTTTATGGTCTCGGACATCATGCCCAGGGTTCTTCTGCAACTATAGCGTATTCAAGCAGTGATACCATAAAGTTAAGTACATGGTACTGTGTAACTGTCACGTATAGTAAAGATACTGTGCGCACGTACGTGGACGGTATTCTGCAGACTAAACAATCTATGGTAAATACTTTTTTGCCGATTTTTGATACATTGGGTATAGGGTATTACAAGAGGGATGTGGTGCAATATCCTTACTGGTTTAATGGAATTATGGATGATATAAGATTATATAATCGTCCATTATCAACTGCCGAAGTAGGCCTGTATTGTGATACGGCAAAAATGTTACCTCTTGATGTTAAGCAAGTAGGTTATTTGCCTGAAGAAATGCTTATTTCACCTAATCCTACCCGCAATTTTGTAAATATCCAATTCCCTGCTTATACTGGTGTATCTAATGTGAAATTGCTCAATGCGTTAGGTCAAGTAGTTGCTGAAATAAACTCTGATGCGACTGTGGTTAAATTAGATATAAGCAATGTACCGGCTGGAATATATATTGTAAGGGCATTGTATAATGGTCATACAACATTCAGAAAAATATTGAAAGAGTAGAGGCTCGGATCTGTTTTCTTAACAAAGGAACCTTTTCAGCTGCTTTTAGCTATTGCCACATTGATAATGTCATATACTTTCTTCATTACCTTGCCCCAGTAATAGGTGTTATAGAAGGAATCAGGAATCAATGGTGTTTGATCAATTGATGTGATTATATGGGAAGTAAAGGCATCCCAATCATTGTCGTTTGATATAAGAAGATTAGCGCCACAGACTTCAGGCAACAAACCTGCGGCTCCGCTAAATGAGCTTACAACTATTTTATTGTAGCCCAATGCTTCCACGGCTTTTGTTTTAATACCGCCGCCCAGTAACACGGGGTTCAGCATAATATCGCAGGCTTTTAGAAAATCATCCAGGTCGGGAATGAAACCGGTGTATTTTATATTAGGGGTATTACTGATCTTCGTTTTAAGATCGTCCGGCAAGCCTTTCCCTGCAATCAATACCTGGTATTTGATATTGCCTTTATTAAGGCGAGGCATTATTTCATCAAGGATAAAAGAAAGGGCGTGGGTATTAGGGTAGAAATCCATAGCTCCGAGAAAATATAGCCAGGGTATATTCTCATTCAGATCGAGTTGTGCGGCTACCTTTTTTTTGGCTTCCGGATGTCCTGTAGGAGGAGTGTCTAAAGTTGTTCCATATGGTATGAAATGGCATTTGGCAGCATTGACTTTGTATTTGTCAATTGCCCATTTCAGATCCTCGCTTGCTACAAAAAAAATACCGTCAGCTTTGCGCATTATGGCAGCTTCATAATACGCCATTATCGGCCACCACTTTTTGCCGTAGGTTTTGAATCTTTCGGATTCAATATTATGGCTTCTCATAAACCAGGGGGCTTTCAGTTTTTTTGACAATGCTATAGCAGTTGATGCCATATACGGATGGTCGCAATAAATAGCATTAATTTCAAGCTTACGAGCCAGCTGTGTAATTTGTTTGAGTTTATAAAGAGGTAAATACCGGGTAATTCCGGTTTTTAAAATAGGGTGTAAATGAAAAGAATAGGTTTTGTCTGGAATATTGTCATTTGTACATACAATATGGTCCTCACAATGCATTCCAAGGTATTGGTGCGGCATAGCAATGCCAAGATGTCCACCTGAACTTGGGGGCAGGAAACGGTAAGGAACTATACTTAGTACTTTGGTGCCGGCTTTTATCATCAGAGATATAAAAGTAACAATTTGGGTATTATTAAATAAGAAGACCCTTGATAGTTTAGCATTCTCTTAATAGAGTTGCATTCTTTTTGATAATTTTGTTACTTTTTAGCTTGTTATGAGAATATTAATGGTTTGCCTGGGGAATATTTGCCGTTCCCCGATAGCTGAGGGTGTCATGCGTAGTAAAATTGAACAATTTAAACTGAACTGGAAGGTAGATTCTGCTGGAACAGAGTCGATGCATGCAGGGCAGGCGCCACATCAATATTCGCAGAAGGTGTGTAAAATGAAGGGGATTGATATATCGGGGCAAAAGGCAAGACAGATAAGCCTGGCAGACCTGGAGCAATATGATAAGATTTATGCTATGGCGGATGATGTGTTTGATGATATTTTGAGGATAGGTAAAGATAGCCCGCATATGAAAAAGGTAGATTATTTTCTCAATGAGCTAAAGGCAGGGAGCTATGGGTCTGTACCCGACCCCTGGTATGGTGATGAAGAGGGTTTTTTGCCTGTATATGAAATAATAGAAGAGACTTGTGATGCCATCATCAAAAAATACAATCGTAAGTAATAAGCAGTAAGTATAAGAATAAATAGGAATTATGTCTAAACCATCCATACCACAAGGCACGCGCGATTTTTCTCCTGCTGAGGTTCGCAAGCGCCAATACATTTTTAATACGCTGAGAACCATATTTGAACTTTATGGTTTTCAGCCCTTGGAAACTCCTGCTATGGAGAACCTTACCACCCTGACCGGGAAATATGGTGAGGAGGGTGACCGCCTGATATTTAAAATTTTGAATAATGGCCTGCATGAAAAGAAAGAAGCTGACAAAGAGAAACTGAACAGCGAATGGAGCAAAATGCTGGAGAAACCTTTTTCTTCTCCTATAGTAACAGAGCGGGCACTGCGGTATGATCTTACGATCCCTTTTGCACGCTATGTGGTGATGCATCAGAATGAACTTGCTTTTCCCTTCAGGAGATACCAGATGCAACCGGTGTGGAGGGCAGACAGGCCACAGAAGGGGCGTTACAGGGAGTTTTGGCAATGTGATGCAGATGTGGTGGGAAGTACCTCTTTGATAAATGAGGCCGAGTTATTGTGCATTTATCAAAGTGCATTTCACAATCTGGGTTTAACGCAGGTTACAGTAAAGATCAATAGCCGTAAGTTATTGGCAGGAATAGCTGAGTTATGCGGTACCCCTGAGTTGATGATGGATATTACAATAGCATTGGACAAGCTGGATAAAATAGCTTGGGAAGGTGTGACAAAAGAATTGCAGGAAAGAGGGATATCCGAAGCAGGCATTAGCCATGTAGAAAAAGTGATTAACGTAAAGGGGAATAATGAGGAGAAATTATATGCATTGCAGGAGATCATGAAGGACAGTGTGACAGGGATGCAGGGCATCAATGAATTAAAACAGGCTTTGGCCTATCATAAAGAATTGGCTGATGCTGCCTGGGATTCAAGGCTGGAAGTTGATGTCAGCTTGGCGCGTGGGCTGAATTATTATACAGGTGTAATAGTAGAAGTGGCTTGTAAAGCGGTGCAAATGGGCAGTATAGGCGGTGGCGGACGTTATGATGACCTGACAGGTTTATTTGGATTAAAAGGCTTATCAGGGGTAGGTGTATCATTTGGCATTGACAGGATTTATGATGTAATGGAAGAGTTAAAGCTTTTTCCTGAACAACTTGCATCGGGTGCTGATGTGCTATTGATAAATTTCGGTGGAGAAAATGAGCTTTATGCCCTGGGAGTTTTGAAACAATTACGTTCTGCGGGCGTAAGTGCTGAATTATACCCTGATGTGGTGAAGTTTGATAAGCAGATGAAGTATGCCAATAAAAGAGGACTGCAATATGTAATACTGCCCGGCGATGAAGAAAGGCAAAAAGGAATGCTGAGCCTGAAGAATTTTAACAGTGGCGAACAAAAAATGTTGTCTGTTGACGAATGTATTGAAATCATCAAAAAAAACTAAAACGATGTGTGCTAAAAACATAACAGGATGTACATGGCCCGGAGAGGATGAACTGATGTTGAAATATCATGATGAAGAATGGGGAGTGCCATTGCATGATGACCGCAAATTGTTTGAGTTTATTGTTTTGGATGGTTTCCAGGCGGGGCTGAGCTGGAAGACGATATTATACAAGAGAGAAAATTTCAGAAAGGCATTTCATGATTTTGATGTAAATAAAATTGCCAAATACAGCGATAAGAAAATTGAAAGTTTATTGCAGGACGCGGGTATTATCCGCAATAAACTGAAAGTTGCCGCAACGATTACTAATGCTAAAGCTTTCCTCGCGGTGCAGAAAGAATTTGGAAGTTTTGACAAATATATCTGGCAGTTCACAGATCATAAAACAATATGGAATGATCCGAAACAAACCGGACAAATACAAGCGCGCAGCGCCGAATCGGATGCTATGAGCAAAGACCTGCTGAAAAGGGGATTTAAATTTGTAGGGTCAACCATTTGCTATGCTTTTATGCAGGCCGCAGGTATGGTAAATGACCATCTGGTATCGTGTCACCGATACCAGGCAATAAAACAAATAAAGAATTAGCGAACGTTCTTAAAGAACTTAGGACAACGACTCTGGATATAATCTTTGAAATTACCAAAGGCCTTGAAGTACACAGAAACACCGAGGCTTCCAAACCAGTAGAAATCATTCATCTTACTGTTGCCGCGCTGATCGCCGTTGTGAACAGTTGTTCCATCCCAATAAGGGGACTGCGGGCCACGGTAAGACATTTGCTGAGAAAGTTTACCCCTGTATGCCATTAAAGAATCAAGATTTACGTATGTTTTACTAACGTCATCAAGATAGTCTGTATTGGTATAACGGAAACCTAATTCGGTTGTGATAACAAGTGTTTTACCTACGAGGAATTTTAAACCACCGCCAAATGGAAAGCAAACAGTTACGTTACTGTATTCTTTTCTGTCCGGGTATATTGGTAAGCCCTGGCCTTCTGTACTGAGCGGACGGAGGAATACGGTCTGACCTTGAGGATCTGTAGCATAAGGATTAAAGTAGAAAACGCCAATACCACCAAAAACATAAGGAGATATCTTGAGATGATTCGCATCAATTGGCAGGAAGTTGATCTCTAAACCTGCGTGGCCTTCAAAAATATGACTTGCAAAACTAAGGTTGCGGGCCCTGTTTGCCGGAATATCAGAAAGACTATCTGCTGCCGTTACCGTGGCGTAATTAACACCAAAACGTAAGCCGACATGTGGAGTAAAAAAGAATTTATAAGAAATCCCAACCATGGGCATATAGCCTGTGCTGGGAAAAATTTTATCCTGCAAGTCCCCGTAATAATTCGCAACTCCCGCGGTAAGACCAATCTCGTGATGTTCTTGGGCCTGTACGCAC
>CAIYVS010000702.1 GCA_903929655.1 uncultured Bacteroidota bacterium
AAAAGCGGAAAAAATTCCAAAAAACGGAAAGCGGAAAAAACAGGATACCTGAACTCCAGGCTGGCAAACAAAAAAATTACCCCGCCGTTTGGCAGGGTAATTGACAAGAGTATTTTTTAGAAGCTTATTTTACTTCAGCAATCAGTTTCTTGAAAGAATCCGGCTCATTCATAGCCAGGTCGGCCAGAACTTTACGGTTCAGATCTATACCTTTTTCAGACAGTTTGTGCATGAAAACCGAATAGCTCATACCTTCTTCACGAACACCTGCATTGATACGGGTGATCCATAAGCTGCGGTAATCGCGTTTTTTCAGCTTGCGGCCGGTGAATTTATATCCCTGACCTTTTTCTAATACGTTTTTAGCAACCGTATATACGTTTTTACGTTTGCCGTAGAAACCTTTGGCTTCTTTCAGTATTTTTTTCCTTCTTGCACGGGATGCAACGGCGTTAACAGAACGTGGCATATTTTTTAATTAAATTCGTTTAATAATGTTTTTCAATTTTCTCCATCTCCCCTCCTTCGGAGGGGTCGGGGGAGGTCTTCTATCGCAATCTCAACATACGCTTCACCAGTTTCAGGTTAGCGGAGTCAACAAGACCGTGCTGGCGCAAATGGCGCTTACGGGTCTTCGATTTCTTCGTCAGCAAGTGGCTTTTAAAGGCCTTGTACCTGCGTATTTTTCCGGTGCCTGTAACCTTAAAGGTCTTCTTTGCACGGGAGTGAGTCTTCACCTTTGGCATGGTCTCAATTTTGGGATGGCAAAGGTATGATATCAAATTCAAAATTCAAAAACAAAATTCAAAAACACATAATATTAATATTAGGATGTATTTTCAAACTCCAAATTGCAAATTAGCGGTTCTTAACAACGAAATGCTATTTTTGCGTCTATAACCTAGCACAACACAAATGGCGATATTAAGATTCAGAGTTTACTGGGAAGAAGATGATCAGACCTACAGGGATATTGAAATAAAGGCAGGACAGACTTTTTTAGAGTTTCACAAGGCTATTTACACTTCATTTGAGTTTGACGGCAAACATGCAGCTTCCTTTTTTGAAAGCAATGAACGCTGGATGCATGATGGACGGGAGCTGTCATCGGAAGTATTGGTAAACAAGAAAGACGCACCGGCATTATCTATGATGCGCACCCCGGTATCTGCCCTGGTTGCAAAACCCGACCAGAAATTCGTCTATGTTTATGATCCGGCAAAAAAATGGACATTCCATGTGGAGCTGATAGGTGTGCTTAAAGAGGAAGATCCGCGCAGAACTTATCCTTATATGGTTCGTAAAGAAGGTATAGCCCCTGCCCAATATGGCATTAAAGGTGTGAACCCTGATAAACTGATGGAAGTGGAAGAGAAATATGACCTGAGTGCCGATGAAATGGCCGAGGGTTTCGGGAATGAAGGTGAAGAAAGTTCTTCTACCGAAGATCTGGGAAGGAGCCTTTTAGATTAATATTTTGAAGCTAAAAACTTTATATGTTATCGCCGGCCCCACAGCGGCAGGAAAAACCGCTATTGCTATAGCCCTGGCCAGGAAGCTGGGTACCTCTATTATTTCGGCAGACAGCAGGCAATGCTACAGGGAGATGAGCATTGGTACCGCCAAACCCTCGCCCGCTGAGCTGAAGGAGGTAAGACATTATTTTATTGATGCTTTTTCTGTAAGTACGGAATTGACGGCGGCCGATTTTGAGAAGCTGGCTTTGGGATACCTGGGGGAGATATTCAGTACCACCCATGCTGCTGTGTTGTGCGGCGGAACGGGACTTTATATAAAAGCCCTTTGCGAGGGCCTGGATGACATGCCGGGCATTGATGCGGAGATTGCTGCGGAAGTGAATAAACAATACGAAGAGGATGGCCTGGAATGGCTGCAAAGGGCTATAGAAAAGGAAGACCCTTTGTTTTATAGCAAAGGAGAGATGAAAAACCCTGCTCGTATGCTCCGTGCGCTGATCTTTTCCAGGTCGAACAATGAAAGTATTTTGAATTTTCGATCGGGTAATAAAAAAGAGAGAGACTTTAATATTATCAAAGTGGGGCTGGAACTGCCAAGAGTATCATTGTATGAACGCATTAACCTGCGGGTGGACAAAATGATGGAGGAAGGCCTGCTGGAGGAAGTGAAAAAATTATACCCGCTTAAAAATCTTAAAAACCTGCAGACTGTTGGCTATGCCGAGCTGTTTGAATACCTGGATGGTAAATGCACCCTGGCCGAAGCAGTTTTAAAGATCAAACAAAACACGAGGCACTATGCCAAACGCCAGCTTACCTGGTTCAGGAAGGACAAGGAGATGCATTGGTTTAATGCAGATGAAAAGAACCTGCTGAATAAAATAATCAGTTTATAAATACGGGATTGCACAGGGGGCGAAAAATAAGACGATCCTGCGTATCGTCTGTGAACAGCTATTTTACTCTTTAAAGGCAAATAGATATCAGGAATTCATTGAGCCTGTGCCCCAGGTCGTGGCTATGCCTGATGAACAGGGACCATGGCCGGCTGAATATCCTTACTAAATGTCGGTACATGTTTTAATATGATTTGTGATACTATTTCTGCTATCTTATCCGGAAATTCTTCTTTAATCGCTTTGCCATTTGTTAACCATGAGCCTATATGCTCATAATACTTAGGCCCCAACTGCATAATAACAGATGCCCCCATAGTGGCTGCTGCGGCTGCATTGCATTGCTGTTCGTACTGGTCTGCCATAGGTACTACCATTACCTTTTTACCTAAGAACATGGCTTCTGCAGGACCTTCAAAACCGGCACCGCATAAAAGGCCTTCGCATTTTTCCATGCTGGACATAAATGCTTTGTTCTCTATAGCCTGTACCTGTACATTCTTAAAAGTAAAAGGCTCTTTATTGTGTTTTGAAAAAACCTGCC
>CAIYVS010000703.1 GCA_903929655.1 uncultured Bacteroidota bacterium
ATACTATTTCTGATAAATTGTGGGAAGGACATCAAAGAAGAAAAGCTGAACATCAAGCAAAAGGTAATGGATTTGGATATTCTTTGTTTAATAATGAATCATCTTATACCAGTACAATTAGTGCCAGATACTACAAGGATGGTTCTGAGATTCTAGTTGAACAAAAAAAGAAAAATCCACGTAAAATAACTCCCAGAGAAGCTGCGAGACTTCAAGGATTTCCCGATGATTTTAAAATTGTTGTAAGTGATGTACAAGCATATAAACAGTTTGGAAATAGTGTAGCTGTTCCTGTAATTGAACAGTTAGCGATTAGTATATTAAGTTGCTTTGAATCAGTTTAGTAAGTCTCTACTATAAGGCTATTCCAAAAATCATTGAAGGCACGCCATTGAGAGTAAGGACGATTATTCCCTTGATACATACCACTATCGAAGAAAATAATTCCTTTTTCAACAAGTGTTATCCAATCTTCAAAAGTAATTGGTTTGCCAAATTGAATGGCATTATAAACTCCTAAATTGTTTTGAAGACACTTAAACCAACCCTTATTATTAAATTTTGACTCAACTCTTTTCTTCATAGAATCATGTCTCCATTGTGCTAAAATCAAGTCATTTATTTGCATATTAGATGCGATGATAGTCAATTTGTCTGCTCTTAAATCTTGCTCGTAACTATAAACTGCAAAAATATCTTTGTTATTGTCAACTATTAACTTTTGCCCATATCGATTAAATTTATTTATTTTAGGAGTAACTTCACCAGACCACGAGTAACGCTGTTTGTCTTGTTTGTATGTCCCAAATATCTGCATAAACTGATCTCTATTTATCCCATTAACTCTAGAATTAAAATATTTAGAATCTTTGAAAATATAGTAGTCGGCTGACCAATCACCAAAAGTTGTTTTCCCAGAAGTAGTTTGATTTTTCATTTCATAACCAAATAAATCTGCTTCAGTTCTGTTGTTAACCCCAATTCCCATCTGACGCTCAAGCCAATGTCCCGACTTACCATCATGGTTTTGATTGCCAATAGATGTATCAGGCTTTTTACCCCTCACATTATTATTAAAACGTTTGATGATTTCCTGTTTACCTTCATCCATTTTATAGCTCACCTAATAGTTCGGATAGGCTGATACCCAAACCATCACTGAGCTTCTTCAAATTTAAGTAGGAGGGATTTCGCTCTGCTCTCTCTAATAGACTGATATAAGTTCTGTCAAACCCACATTTTTCAGCCAATTTTTCTTGAGATAGTCCAAGCTTTTTCCGTCTTTTTTTTGATTTGTTCTGCCAGAAGTTGTAGTGCTAACTTTGAGTCATCATCCATAGCCCAAAGTTAAAATAATGAAGACAAAACAACAACGGACAATACGTCTCATTTTTCTTGTAAAATTTATATTCTGAAAACGGCTGAATTGATTATGAATTCAGTATTTCTAAAAGAAAGTGTATAAAGATCGAAAACTTTTAATTAATCAAGGAGCGTTTTTAGAGTGTTGTACAACAAACTTAAAGAATCTGGAATAATCACAATATTTCAAAAGTTTTTATTTCCTGTTATACGAATTCTTGTTCTTGCTTATATTGGCTTAGCGATCGCCTTATATTTCGGACAATCAAACTTAGTATTTATGCCGAGTAAAGATGTCATTGAAACACCGAAATCTATTGGCTTAAAATTTGAAGATATTCAACTGACGACAAAAGATAACATCAATTTAGCTGCTTGGTTTGTGCCTGCAAAAGACAACGATCCAATTGGTAAAGGGGTGATTTTGTTTTGTCATGGCAACGGTGGCAATATCAGTAACCGAGTAAGTTATTTGCCAATTTTTAAAGAT